>JANNCZ010000490.1:0-4363 GCA_031387185.1 Burkholderiales bacterium | reverse complement strand
GAGAGGCGCACGCAAAACCAGCCAAACACCAGTGCGCCCGCCGCCGCGAGCAACGGTGCAGCTGCGAGCGCCCCTTCCATCGGCCAGCCGAGCACCTTGACCAGCAGGCCCGCACCGTAAGCACCCAGGCCGAAGTAGGCCGCGTGTCCGAAGGAATGCATGCCGCCCGGCCCCATGATGAAGTGCAGCGTGGTGGCGAACAGCACCGCCGTCAGAATGTCGATCATCAACACCAATGCATAGGGAAACTGGGTGCCGGCCAATGGCAGCAGCAACAGCACACCGAGCACCGCCACGCCGAACCAGCGCGTGCGCGCGTCCGCAGGCATTAAGGGCGCTTCAATCCCGGCCACGTTGCGGGTCGCCGCCGCCGGTTTGCCGAGCAAGCCCCAGGGCCGCCAGATCAGCACCGCAGCCATCACCAAAAACTCGACTACCAGGGTGAGTTTGGAAAACGCGAAGTCGATGCCAAACAAATTGATTGTGCCAATCGCAATGCACAGCGCCTTGATCTCGGCGATCAACAGCGCCGCGAGAAACGCGCCGGGAATGCTGCCGAGACCACCGACCACCACCACCACAAAGGCCTCGCCAATCGCCACCAGATCAATGCCGAGATTGGCCGGCTCGCGCGGCAACTGCAGCGCACCGCCAAGCGCCGCGAGAAACGCGCCAAGCGCAAACACCCCGGTAAACAGCCACGCCTGATTAACACCGAGCGCGCCAACCATTTCGCGGTCTTGCGTGGCAGCGCGGATCAGCACGCCAAAGCGCGTGCGCGTGAGCAGCCACCACAAGGCAGCCAGCACCAGCGGGCCGATGAAAATCAGCAGCAAGTCATATTGCGGAAACTGCCGGCCCAGTATTTCGACCGACCCTTTAAGGCCGGGTGCGCGCGGCCCCAGCAAATCTTCCGGCCCCCAGATCGCCAACGTCGCATCGCGCACGATCAGCACCACCGCGAAGGTGGCGAGCAGTTGAAACAGTTCCGGTGCCTGGTAGATGCGCCGCAACAGCAGCAACTCGACGATCACGCCAATCACCGCGACCAGCGCCGCCGCCGCGATCAGCGAAAACCAAAAGCCGAATACCCCGCCGCCGCTGCGCGTAACCAGCGAATAGGCCACATAGATGCCGAGCATGTAAAACGAGCCATGCGCAAAATTGACAATGCGCGTGACGCCGAAGATCAGCGACAGGCCGACGCCGATCAGAAACAGCGTGGAAGCGCCGGCCAGCCCGTTGAGGAACTGAACGGCGAGTGCGTCAATGCTCAATTCGCCGGGCGCAGCTTCTTCACCACATCATCAGACGGCAGATACTTGGTGCCGTCGAGATAACGGTAGTCCTTCATCTCGCCCTTGCCGCCGCGCAGCGTGGTCTTGCCGACATAGGCACCCATGGTCGATTGATGGTCAATCGCGCGGAAGGTGGATTTGCCGAAGGGCGTATCAAAACTCAGTCCGCGAAATGCCGTGATCATTTTTTCGGTATCGGTCGAGTTGGCTTTCTTGATGCCCGCCGCAATCGCCTTGATCGTCGTGTAGCCCACCACTGAACCCAAGCGCGGATAGTCGTTGTACTTCTTGTGATAGGCGATGAAGAAGGCCTTGTGATCGGGCGTGTCGATGCCGTACCAGGGGTAGCCGGTGACGATCCAGCCTTCCGGCGTCTCATCCTTGAGCGGGTCGATGTATTCCGGCTCACCGGTGAGCAGGCTCACCACTTCACGCCCCTTGAACAAGCCGCGCGTATTGCCTTCGCGCACAAAGCGCGCGAGGTCGGCACCGAAGGTGACGTTGAAAATCGCATCCGGCTTGGCGTCGGCCAGCGCCTGCGCCACTGCGCCCGCATCAATGCGCCCGAGCGGCGTGGCCTGCTCGGCAACAAATTCGACATCGGGTTGCGCGCGTTTCAACTGCTCCTTGAAGGTGGCCACCGCCGACTGGCCATACTCATAGTTGGGGTAGACCACCGCCCAGCGCTTTTTGCCCAGCTTGGCGGCTTCCGGCACCAGCATCGCCGCCTGCATGTAGGTTGAGGGGCGCAGGCGGAAGGTGTAACGGTTGCCACTGTGCCAGACGATGCGATCGGTCAGCGGCTCGGAGGCGAGAAAGAACACTTTCTTTTGCTTGGCAAAGTCGGTGACGGCAAGGCCGATGTTGGACAGGAAAGTACCGGCAATCAAATCGACCTTCTCGCGCGATACCAGTTCTTCCGCCACGCGCACGGCGTCGCCCGGGTTGGCGCCGTCATCGCGAATGATGAGTTCAAGCTTGCGCCCGATCACGCCGCCGGCCGCGTTGACTTCTTCAATCGCGAGGTCCATGCCCTTTTTGTAGGGATCAAGAAAGGCCGGCTGCGCCTTGTAGCTGTTGATCTCGCCGATCTTGATGGTCTTTTGTTGCGCCAAGGCCGTGCCGCTCGCAGCAAGCCCGAGAGCCGCTCCCAGAGCCATTGTTAGCGAAACTCTCAATCTACTCATTCTGCTCATGTCAGTTCTCCAATTGGCAAAATCCACAAATTTAGTCACACCTTGACTCTTCTTTTTGGAACTGAAAGTCCATTTTCCGCAAGAATCAACTGCTCCTGCCTGGACAAATACGAATTGCCTCCCGCACGCGCCCAGATAAATTGACCATCGGTTTCCGGCAAGTCGCCCGATTGAATCTTCCCCTTCAGCCAATTCACTTTTCGCAACATACCGTCGATTACTTTTGAATTTAGTTGCTCCGGCGCCAATCCTGGATGCACCTCGGCGTACCGGTTTCTGATGCGTCGACGGTTGCCCACCGCAAGATAGTAGTCCCAATAATGTTGCTGCATCTGCGACGGAAACTGCTTTTTATATTTGCTCTCGAGATTCAAGCTGGCGATGGCTTCGCCCGCATTTTCAATATGATTCGCATGGGCTTGGGTCAGCGCGCTCAGTCCGGCTTGCGGCACCAGAAAGACCGGAAAAAGATGCTTACCTGGCATGTGCACCCCTGCTTCCAGCACCCTTGACCGTAATCGTGCGGCGCTTGTGTCCTCGCACTCCCTGGGCAACATAATCCGCGACCGCCCCCATCACTCTTGAACTTGAAGCAGTCAACCCACCCCAGCCCGCAATATCGGGGTCTTCACTTTCCGGATCGAGGGTGGAAATATCCTTGCAAAAATACTTCCCGCCGCCACCGAAACCGAGCGCGTATATCGCTACCTTTTTGTCGACTATCTTGCTGAACAAATTCGCGCTCGCACTTGGGCTGGTTTGTCCAAATGCCTTGCCGAGAGCTCGTCCTTTTTGCGTGTCGCTCGCCCCAGCATGAACGTTGCTCAATGTGCGCAGCATCCAGGCGATTTCAAGAATGTGAGGGGAATGGGTCGAAATGACAACCTTGTAGCCGCGCTTCAATAACTCAAATGCCAGCATTAACACCGCGTTGATTGCGTTTGGATGCAGGCCCATTTCCGGCTCTTCAATCACCACCCACTCATAGCCGGCGTGCTTGGTCTTGCCCCCGCCGGGAATCAGATCGTAAAGACCAAGCAGGAGCGGAGCCACCTCGCGCTGACCTGCCGACCACTCAATAAATGGCAGGCGCACCTCCTGCTTTTTATCGCCATAAGACAACACAAAATGCTTGCGTCTGTTGTCTTCCTGCAAATTCACCTTGCCACGATGGAAAATCGACTCCTCAATTGCGCCACGAAGATACTTGGTCAATTTTCCCGGCGTCGGAAAAATTGGCTCGTTGCCGGAAAAACTGGCGAATTGCCTCCTCAAAACCGCTCCAAATTCCTTGACCACGTAGGGGTCAGTAGGGTCATAGGAAGATTCGCTGCGCGGCCAGCCCCGTTCAAAAGCAACGACTCTCTGGGCGGGCAGAAAAAACAGCGACGCAAGTTTTCCATCCTTGCTATGAATCGACCTGCCCAGCAGATTTTTGCCAAGGAACTTGATGTCATCGCCTTCACACCGGCGCGCAACAGTCTCATAGCCTTCACCTAAAAATGTTGCCAGCAACTCTTGCTGACTATTCCATTTGAAGGCGGCCTGCTTCAAATCGGCGGCAATGACGTTTTTGTCCACCGCAAATTTAAGCAATTGCAGCAACAAACTTTTGCCCGTCGCCTGCGGCCCAACCAGAAACGTCAGATCTTGAAAATTAATGGTCGCATTGCGAATCTGCGCAAATTGCTTAACCGCTAGTTTGACCATTGCACGCTCCTTTATCTTTGCCCGTCAAACTTCGCAATCTCGTCCACCGTCATGCCGCCCATGCGCGCATGCACACGCCCGCCGCAGGTCATGGCAAGGATAAACACTATCTCGTCAGGGCGCGGCGCATCCGGCACGCGCACCTCGACCGTATCAAAA
>JANNCZ010000458.1:0-7815 GCA_031387185.1 Burkholderiales bacterium | reverse complement strand
CAATTTGAGCGGGGTCTGGCCGCCGTACTGTACGATCACGCCGGCCGGCTTTTCCTTGTCGACGATTTCGAGCACGTCTTCGAGCGTGACCGGCTCGAAGTACAAGCGGTCTGACGTGTCGTAATCGGTCGAGACCGTTTCAGGGTTGCAGTTGACCATGATGGTCTCGAAGCCATCTTCGCGCAAACTGAGCGCCGCGTGCACACAGCAGTAGTCGAATTCAATGCCCTGGCCGATGCGGTTTGGCCCGCCGCCCAGGATCATGATTTTGCGGGCAGAGGTCGGCTGCGCTTCGCATTCTTCTTCGTAGGTCGAATACAGATAGGCAGTGCGCGTGGCGAATTCGCCGGCGCAGGTATCGACGCGCTTGTAGACCGGACGTACATTGAGCGCGCGCCGGTGATTGCGCACCGCCGTCTCATCCGTTTTGAACAGTTTGGCGAGGCGCCGGTCAGAGAACCCCTTGCGCTTGAGACGGAACATTTCGCCGGCGTCAATTGCGCCCAGCGCGATATCGTCAAGACGCATTTCTTCGTCAATGATGTCCTTGATCTGCGCGAGAAACCACGGGTCAATGCTGGTGAGGCGGTGCACTTCTTCGAGCGAAAAGCCATTCTCGAACGCGTCGCCGACATACCAGATGCGCTCCGGCCCCGGTTCGCCCAGCTCTTCTTCAATTGCCTGGCGGTCGGTGGTCTTCTGGTTCATGCCATCGACACCGACTTCGAGGCCGCGCAGCGCTTTCTGGAAGCTTTCCTGGAAGGTGCGGCCCATCGCCATCACTTCGCCGACCGACTTCATTTGCGTAGTCAGGCGCGAATCGGCTTCCTTGAATTTCTCAAAGGCAAAACGCGGCACTTTGGTGACCACGTAGTCAATCGATGGCTCGAACGACGCGGGTGTGGCGCCGCCGGTGATGTCGTTCTTGAGTTCATCAAGCGTGAAGCCCACCGCCAGCTTGGCCGCGATTTTGGCAATCGGAAAACCGGTTGCCTTCGAAGCCAGCGCCGAAGAACGCGATACACGCGGATTCATCTCGATCACGATCATGCGGCCGTTTTTCGGATTGATCGCGTACTGCACGTTGGAGCCGCCGGTGTCCACCCCGATTTCGCGCAACACCGCGAACGAGGCGTTGCGCATCAACTGGTATTCCTTGTCAGTCAAGGTCTGCGCCGGGGCGACCGTGATCGAGTCACCGGTATGTACGCCCATCGGATCGAGGTTTTCAATCGAGCAGACGATGATGCAGTTGTCGGCACTGTCGCGCACGACCTCCATCTCGAATTCCTTCCAGCCGAGCAAAGATTCTTCGATCAACAGCTCGCGCGTGGGCGACGCTTCGAGGCCGCGCTTGCAGATGGTCTCGAACTCTTCTTCATTCCAGGCGATACCGCCGCCGGTGCCGCCGAGTGTAAACGACGGGCGGATGACCACTGGAAACCCCGGGGAGGGGAAGGGGCCCCTCCCTTCCTGGCCACCAACAGTTTCGTGGATGGTCTTTTGCACAGCCCATGCTTCGTCGAGCGAGTGAGCCACACCGGAGCGCGCCGATTCAAGACCGATTCGGGTCATCGCCTGCTTGAACTTCTGGCGGTCTTCGGCCATGTCGATGGCAGCTTCTTTGGCCCCAATCAACTCCACGCCAAATTTTTCCAGCACGCCGTTATGCGCCAAATCGAGCGCGCAGTTGAGTGCGGTTTGCCCGCCCATCGTCGGCAGCACAGCATCGGGGCGTTCTTTCTCGATGATCTTGGCGACCATTTGCCAGGTGATCGGCTCGATGTAAATCACATCGGCTGTGGCCGGGTCGGTCATGATGGTCGCCGGATTGCTGTTGACCAGAATGACTTTGTAGCCCTCCTCGCGCAGCGCCTTGCAGGCCTGCGCCCCGGAGTAATCAAACTCGCAGGCTTGGCCGATCACAATCGGGCCGGCACCGATGATCAGGATGCTTTTTAGGTCGGACCGCTTAGCCATGCGCGCGCCCTCCTGCCTGGCTCATCAGCGAAGTGAAGCGGTCAAACAAATAGCCAATATCGTGCGGCCCCGGGCTCGCTTCGGGGTGGCCCTGAAAACAGAACGCCGGTTTGTCAGTACGCTTCAACCCCTGGATCGAGCCGTCAAACAACGACACATGGGTGACCGCCAAATTGGCGGGCATCGACGCCGCATCGACCGCAAAACCGTGGTTCTGGCTGGTGATCGACACCACACCACTTTCGAGATCCTTGACCGGATGATTTGCACCGTGATGACCAAATTTCATTTTGTGCGTCTTCGCGCCGGACGCGAGGCCCATCAGCTGGTGGCCAAGACAAATGCCGAAGGTTGGCGTGCCGGTGTCGATGATGTCGCGAATCGCGGCAATCGCGTAATCGCATGGCTCGGGGTCACCCGGGCCGTTGGAGAGAAATACGCCATCAGGCTTCATCGCCAGCACGTCGCGCGCGGGCGTCTTGGCCGGCACAACCGTCAGTGCGCAGCCGCGCGCAGCCAGCATACGCAGGATGTTGCGCTTGACACCGTAATCATAGGCGACTACGCGGTACTTGCCCGCTTTGTGCTCACCGTGGCGCTGGCCGTAGCCCTGCCCCGGCGCCTGCCCCAACCGCCACTCGGTTTCGTTCCAGTCGTAGGCCTTGTCGACCGTGACGACTTGCGCGAGATCCATGCCCGCCAGGCCGGGAAACGCTCGCGCCTTGGCCAGCGCTTCACCTTCATCCACCCGCCCCGCCATGATGCAGCCGCTCTGCGCACCCTTTTCACGCAAGATGCGCGTCAGACGGCGCGTGTCAATCTCGGCGATGCCGAGCACGTTTTCTGCCTTAAGGTAATCGTCAAGACCGCGCTCGCTGCGGAAATTCGACACCATCAGCGGCAGATTGCGGATCGCGAGACCCGCCGCATGAATACGCGCGTTACCCGATTCAACATCTTCGGCGTTGACACCGGTGTTGCCGATGTGGGGGTACGTCAGGGTAACGATCTGGCGGCAGTAGGACGGGTCGGTCAGGATTTCCTGATACCCGCTCATCGCGGTGTTGAACACCACCTCGCCAGCCGTCTGCCCGGTGGCGCCGATGGAAATACCGCGAAAAATACTGCCGTCTGCGAGTGCAAGGATTGCAGGGGACGGCAAAGACATGAAAAGGGTGCGCTCTCAGGACACTCGCGCACCACTTGGGGGAACCACCTTGAAGCCGTGTGGCCTTGGGCGGATGGCTCCCGTTGCGGGAACCTTGAATGTTGCGGATGAATGCGCGCGAGCTAAGACAGCATTATAGCGGATGCGCCCTGCGCAGACCGCAGCAATTCCTCAAAAATGGCGTCATATCGCCCCCGCGTAGGCCGTCATTTTTCCCACCTGCGCCTCCAGCGCCGCGCGCACGCCATCCAGGGCAGCCGGTGCCAAACCCGACACCCGCAGCAACCTGGAATGCGGCAATCCCGGACGCCACAGCACCTCGTGATCCAGCGGCAGCACGCCATCGACGGCGCGGTGCGCGAGTGCGATGGCCATGTCCAGCGGCGCCAGGGTAGACACGTCATCGCGGTCTCCATCGTGATCCCAAATCGCGAGGCACACCTCGTCCGGCAGTTTCCACAGCCGGCACAGTTCACCGCCCACCACACCATGGGACGTAAAGCCGTGCGCTTGCACAAAATCCGGTTCGTCCCAACGCGCGGGGTCCGTCAGATGGGCGATCAGTGCACGCGCCGTCTCGGGCCACAAGGACATGATCGCGAGATAGCCGATGTCGTGCAAGAAGCCTGCGAGATACGCCGCGTCAGGGTGGCAATCGTGGGGCATCAGGCAGGCAAACTGGCGCGCGCACAACGCAACGCCGAGCGAGTGCAGCCATAGATCGCGCCGCGCCGGTTTGAAATCGCCAGCACTTGGCAAGGAGCGCGACACCGCCACGCTGACCGCCAGTTCGCACCCTTGATCGAATCCCAGGCGCATCAGCGCCTGGTGAACGTTGAGCAATGGATGCGCGCTGGCAAATTGCGCCGAGTTGGCCATGCCAATCATACGTGCGCTCAACATCGGATCGCTCGCAATCACTTTGGCAAGATCAGCGATGCCGGCGCCGGAATTGCCGCGCAGGGCCAGCACGTGCGGCACCAGTGGGGATAGCGGAGGCAGCTTGTTGAGCGACATCGCCAGCGTCATCTGGCGTTCGAGGTCGTCTGTGGGCAGCGCAGCAGTGGTAGCGGTGGGCATGGTTGTCTGACTGTCCTGCGCAGCGGGACAGCACTTTTGAGTCGATGCAGGTAGCGTATCAGCCGCAGCAAGCGGCCATCAGACGATTTGCCGCATACAGCCGCGGCAATTCAGAAGCTCTCTTCGCCTGTAATTGTCCTGTAGTTGGCCTGTCGTTGTCCTGGCAAGCCTCAGCCGCGAAGGTCGCTCAAGTGCGCCAATCAAACCTGCGCCACTCAACTGCGCCTTCTGGCGGCCTCGTACAAACCCATTACCCGAGACGAATAATCCGTCAGGTCACGAATCCGTGTATCGCTCGACGGGTGGGTCGAGAGCCACTGCGGGCCACTGCCCCCGGCCACCTTTTGCATCTTTTGCCACAGTGCTACCGATGCACGCGGATCAAAGCCAGCACGCGCGGCGAGCTCCACCCCCATGCGGTCAGCTTCGGTCTCATGCAAGCGGCTGTTGGGCAAGTTGTAAGTGAGATTGGCGACCATGCTGGCCATGTCCATGGTGCCGGCACCGCCGCCCAAGGCAATGCCGACGCCGGTCGCAGCGATGCCGGCATTGACCTGCTGTGAAGCGCGTTCACGCGCGTGTTCGCGCAGCGCATGGGCAATTTCATGTCCCATCACGGCCGCCAATTCGTCGTCGGTCGCGTTGAGCTTTTGGATCAGGCCCGCATAGACCGCAATCTTGCCGCCGGGCATGCACCATGCATTGACGTCAGGCGAGTTGATGACATTGATCTCCCAGGCCCAGCCGGGCGCATCGTTGCGGAACACGCCGGTGTGCGGGATCAAGCGTTGCGCAATGGCGCGCACGCGCGTGGTTTGCGCACTGTCTTTGTTAAGCAAGCCTTTTTGATTGGCCTTGGATAATTCCTGTTTGTAGGCCGACACCGCGCCCTGCTCCAACTGCTGTGCCGAAACTAACGCCGACATGGTCTGCTGGCGGTCTACCCCCACCACCCCACCTTGTGTGGTGCGCACCGAGCGGCAGCCGTCGAGGGTGAAAGCCAGAGCGGCAATCAGGGCAATCTGCAACAGTTTGTTACGCATGGCAGGTCTCCGTAAAGGCAGTGTAAGGCGGTGCAGAAACTGGGTATTGCGACAGGGTAATGCAACAAGGTAATTCCGCGTTGATGCTGCTTTCATGCCGCATTGATGCCACCTTGAGGCAGCGTGGATACCGAATCGCAGAGCAACGCAAGGATTAACGGCCTGCCGCCGCGCGCCGTTGACCCGGCCACAAGAGCATGGCGCCGAGCAGGCCTGCTGCGGCACTGAGGGTGTAGGTCCACGACGGCCCGATCCAGTCCCACAGAAGTCCGCTTGCCATCGCGCCGGCAAAGCCGCCCAGGCCGAAGCTCACACTGATATAAATCGCCTGCCCGCGCGCCTGATTGGCCGCGCCAAAATGCTGGCGCGCCAGGCCCACCGCGCTGGCATGATAAATCGCGAAGGTGAACGCATGCAGCAATTGCGCAAACACCAACGCCCACCACCACTGCGCCGTCCAGGCGATCAGCACAAAACGGAGCGCACAGGCAATAAAGGTCGAAAAGAACAAAGTTTCCAGACTGAAGCGCCGCATCAGTTGCGGCATGCACTGGAACACGCCAACCTCGATCAATACGCCAATGCTCCACATCCAGCCGATCACGCTTTTGCTGTAGCCCAACTGCGCGAGGTAAATCGAGAAAAACGTGTACAGCGCCGCATGGGCAAATGCGTTGAGCATGCTGGCCGCCAGAAACACTTGAACCGGGCGCGTCATCAACTGCCGGCGCAATGACACTGCCGCGCCTTCATGCACATGCTTGACCGGTGCGGGAATCAGGAACGATACGAGCGCCACCAGCGCGAGCAAGGCCACCGTGACGTGAATCACCCATTGCACCGGCAATACGTCAAGCAGGTAACCCAGCCCGAGCACGGCAGCGATGAAGCCCACCGAACCCCAGACGCGAATGCGTCCGTAGTCACCCGGGCGTTCGCGCACATGATCGAGCGTGATTGCTTCAACCAACGGCATTTGCGCACTGGTAAAAAAATGCACCGCCACCAGCACGGCGAACAGCCACGCAAAACTGACAGCGGGCAGAACGCCGCTCGCGCCAGCGCCGGCAGCGGCCCCGGCACCGGCAACACGCGCCGTGCCGATAACGCCTGCGGGCGTGACGCTGCCGGCCGCTCCGCCCCAGAACACACTCCAAGTACCCGCCCCGCCGCCATTCCAATACATGCCGGCAAACGCGATCAGCGAGCACACTGCGGCGACACGCAAAATCACCTGCGGCCGCCCCGAAACGTCGGCAAGATGCCCCCAGGCCGACGGGCCGAAGATGCGCATCACCTGCGGAATCGAATACAGCAGCCCAATCTGCGCCGCCGTCATGCCCAGCTCTTTGAAATAGAGCGTGATGTAGGGCGAATACGCGCCAACGTAAGCGAAGTAGGCAAAATAATACATGCCTAATACGGCGGAGAAGCGCATGGATATTGGTTCTTATCGCATCGATGGCCTGCAACCCGCTTGCACCAAGGGTTTCAGACTTGTGGCACAACGCGTTTTCAGGGTGCGCGTGCGGGAATACGCGGCGTTGCCGGCCTCACATCACCACACTGCGCGCGCTGGCGCAGGGCATGATCCATCAGCACGATGGCCAGGCAGGCTTCGGCAATCGGTGCAGCACGAATGCCGACGCACGGATCATGACGCCCATGCGTTTCGACCGTCACGGGTTTGCCATCCACGTCGACCGAGGTGCGCGCGAGGCGGATGCTCGAGGTGGGTTTCAACGCAATCGACGCGACGATATCCTGCCCGGTCGAAATGCCGCCCAGCACGCCGCCCGCATTGTTCGAGGTGAAGCCGGCCGGCGTCATCTCGTCGCCATGCTCGGTACCTTTCTGCGTCACCGCGGAAAAGCCCGCGCCAATCTCAACACCCTTCACGGCATTGATGCCCATCAGCGCGTGCGCAATGTCCGCATCCAGCCGGTCATAGAGCGGCTCACCAAGGCCGGGCGGCACGTGATCCGCCACCACTGTCACGCGCGCGCCGACTGAATCACCCGACTTGCGCAGTGCGTCCATATAGGCTTCGAGACGCTCGACATACGAGGTGTCAGCGACAAAAAACGGATTGGCCGCGCGGTCGTTCACGTCATCCCAGCTACGGAACGGCACGACGACTTCACCGAGTTGCGCGAGATACGCGCGAATCACGATGCCATGCTTCTCATGCAGCCACTTGCGCGCAATCGCGCCCGCACCCACGGTCGGCGCAGTCAGCCGCGCTGATGAGCGCCCGCCGCCGCGATAGTCACGAAAGCCATATTTCTGCACATACGCATAGTCAGCATGGCCGGGCCGAAACGACCGTGCAATGTTGCTGTAATCCTTGCTGCGCTGGTCTTCGTTGCGGATCAGCAGTGCAACCGGCGTGCCGGTGGTCTTGCCTTCGAACACGCCGGAGAGAATCTCGACGCTGTCACTCTCCTGACGCTGCGTCACATGGCGCGAGGTGCCTGGCTTGCGGCGGTCAAGGTCGTGCTGAATATCTTCGGCTGACAAGGTCATGCCGGGCGGGCAGCCATC
>JANNCZ010000452.1:0-7174 GCA_031387185.1 Burkholderiales bacterium | reverse complement strand
TGCGGATGCCTGCAAAGTGCAGTTTGCTCTTGACTACGAGTTCGCCGGCGGGCTGGTCGCACGGGTGATTGCGCCAGTCTTTGATGTCATCGCAGCATCGTTTGTTGATGCATTTTCTGCGCGTGCTGAGGTGCTTTATGGTTGAACAAATTGAAGTGACTGTGGTAATGGCCGCAGGCAAAGGTGTCGTGGAGGTAGTGCCGCTCACACTTGAGCGTGATTCGCGGATCGATACGGCGATTGCGGCAAGCGGCTTGCCGGCACGCCATCCAGCATTGCGGCTGGATGAGGCGAAATATGGCATTTGGGGGAAGCTGATGCCGGCACAAACGCTTCTACGCGGCGGTGATCGCATCGAAATATACAGTGCGCTGATCGTAGATCCAAAGACGGCGCGCCGGAGGCGAGCCCAAAAACGGTTGGCGTCGCAGACTGGTGACGAAAACTATATGGCCGACTGAAGCGTGCCTAACATTGCGCTGCTCCCAAAACTGCAAGTAGGGCCTTCTGCAGCAGCCGAATTTCAGGCCAGTCTAAAAGCGAATTCAACCACAGCACAGTGCGCGTGCGCATCAACACTTGGCCGCTGCCATGTCCTGTTTGGCTTTGGCAATATCTGCCGCACGCTGGGTATCATCAATGGACGTGCGTTCGCCTTTTTCGTCGGTGCGCACAATGCGCTGCCCGCTCTCCAGCGCCGCCAAGTTACCCCGCAATCCGGAGCATGAGGCAAGACGCTGTTGCTCCTGTGCAGCTTTATCCGTATCTTCCTTTGCTTTTTTTTGTGCCTCTATTTGGCGCTTTTTGTAGTCAGCTTCCTGTTCGGCGACGGATTTTGGCCCTGCGGTCCCCGGCTTTTGTGTGCCTTTGTTGCCCGACGCTTGTGCTGTTGCCGTTGCTCCCGCAGGTGTCGTGGCAGCCGCGTTGGTAACCGCGGGAGATAGTGATCCTTTGGCAGCAGGCGCAGCCTTTGGAGCCTGCAATATGTTTCCTGGAGGAATATTTTTCGGCGGCGGCTGGTCGCTGTAGACGATCTGCCCTTTTTCATCACGCCATTTGTAAGCTTGCGCCAAAGCTGCACCGGGTAGAACGATCGATGCGAGCACTACGACGATCGTAAGTTTGTTGAGTTGGTTCATGTTGTTTTCTCCCTATCGAACATGTGGCGCTGCTAGGAGCCTGTCGGACTTAACTTAGATCAAGTGATTATTTGGGGAAATTCGATTTTTACCGCTGTTTAAAACGCCTGCTCGACATAAAAAATACTTCGCGCCCGTGTCGAGGTCATTGTGACGCGTCGTCATCGCTCAAGTCCGACAGGCTGCTAGTGTTGCAGGTAAAGCCGCATTGAGCGCATCACATTAATGGGTTTCATCAGGCGCGTCAAATGCGCGCCAGATGGCAATCAATTGCTTTTGGAATCTACACAAAAACTCGCCTCCGCTGCATTCAATCCTCGCCCTGCCCCGGCGAAACCCCGCAGTCGCATGCGTATAATACGGCTTTGCAGCTACAGGAATTTGCACCATGCGGCTTGCCGGTAAAGCCTACACCTTCGACGACCTCTTGCTCGTCCCCGCGCACTCGGCGGTTCTGCCGCGCGACACTTCCGTCAAAACCCGTCTTACCCGCAATATTGCGCTCAACATTCCGCTGGTTTCGGCGGCGATGGATACCGTCACCGAATCGCGCCTCGCGATTGCCCTGGCGCAAGAAGGCGGCATCGGCATCATCCACAAAAATTTCACGGCCAAGCAACAAGCCGCCGAGGTGTCCAAGGTCAAGCGGTTCGAGTCGGGTGTCCTCAAAGACCCGCTCATCGTCTCTCCTGACTTAACGGTGCGCGAGTTGCTCGCGTTGACACACCTGCACAAAGTGTCGGGTTTTCCGGTGGTGGACAAAGGCCTTGTGGTGGGCATGGTCACCAACCGCGACTACCGCTTTGCCACCGATCTGGATGCGCCAGTCAGCTCATTGATGACGCCGCGCGAGCGCCTCATCTTTGTCAAGGAGGGCGCGTCGCCCGAAGAAGCCAAAGCGCTATTGCACAAGCACCGGCTCGAGCGCGTGCTGGTGGTCAACGACGCCTTTCAGTTGCGCGGCCTCATCACGGTCAAGGACATCATGAAGTCCACCGAGCATCCCAACGCGGCCAAGGACGAGCACGGCAAGCTGCGCGTCGGGGCGGCGGTAGGGGTGGGTGAGGGGACGGAAGAACGCGTGGAATCCTTGGTGGGAGCGGGTGTTGACGTAATCGTCGTCGATACCGCCCATGGGCATGCACAGGGCGTGCTGGATCGCGTCAGGTGGGTCAAGACGCGCTTCCCGCAGGTGGATGTGATCGGCGGCAATATCGCCACCACCGAGGCGGCCAAGGCGCTGGTCGATCATGGTGCTGACGGCGTCAAGGTTGGCATTGGGCCTGGATCGATTTGCACCACGCGCATCGTGGCAGGGGTGGGCGTGCCGCAAATCACTGCCATCTCGAACGTTTACGAAGCGCTCAAAAACACCGATGTGCCGTTCATCGCGGACGGCGGCATTCGCTTCTCGGGTGACATCGCCAAAGCGATTGCAGCCGGCGCGCATACGGTGATGATGGGATCAATGTTTGCGGGTACCGAAGAGGCACCCGGTGAAACGGTGCTCTACCAGGGCCGCTCGTACAAACTCTATCGCGGCATGGGATCGATTGGTGCCATGCAGGATGGTGCGGCCGACCGCTATTTTCAAGACCCGGCCAACAACGCTGACAAGCTGGTGCCCGAAGGCATTGAAGGCCGCGTCGCCTACAAAGGCAGTGTGCTCTCAATCATCTACCAATTGATCGGCGGCATTCGCTCCTCAATGGGCTATTGCGGCTGTGCCAGTATTGACGAGATGCGCAGCAAGACCAAGTTTGTCGAGATCACGTCGGCCGGCATGCGCGAGTCGCATGTGCATGACGTGTCGATCGTCAAGGAAGCGCCCAATTATCAAGTGAGCGGGTAACAGGCGCGCCAGCAAAGCGGTTACGGTGCGAGATTGGTCACCGCAGCCGGCGCGAATTTTCTGCTCATTCTTCGCGATTTTTTCGCCTATGCATAGCAAAATTCTGATTCTCGACTTCGGCTCCCAAGTCACCCAGCTCATCGCGCGCCGCGTGCGTGAGGCTGGGGTGTATTCCGAAGTCCACCCCAACGACGTCTCGGACGAATTCATTCGAGGCTATGGTGCCCAGGGCATCATTCTCTCGGGCAGCCACGCCAGCACCTACGAAGCGCAAGATCTGCGCGCACCACAGGCGGTATATGAGCAAGGGGTGCCGGTGCTGGGCATTTGCTACGGCATGTTCACCATGACCGTGCAATTGGGCGGCACCGTCGAAGCGAGCGACAAGCGCGAATTTGGTTACGCTCAGGTGCGCGCGCGCGGCCACACCAAATTGTTCGACGGCATTCAGGATGCAGTGACGGCCGAAGGTCACGGCATGCTCAACGTCTGGATGAGCCACGGCGACAAGGTCACCGCGCTGCCACCGGGCTTCAAGCTGATGGCCTCGACCGATTCCTGCCCCATCGCCGGCATGGCCGATGAAGCGCGCAAGTTTTACGCGGTGCAGTTTCATCCCGAAGTCACGCACACCGCGCAGGGCGCGGCGATCTTGAGCCGCTTTGTAATCGATATCTGCGGCGCCAGGCCCGACTGGAACATGCCCGACTACGTGGCCGAAGCAGTGGAAAAAATCCGCATGCAGGTGGGTGACGAAGAAGTCATCCTCGGCCTTTCGGGCGGCGTCGATTCCAGCGTCGCCGCTGCGTTGATCCATAAAGCCATCGGCGCGAAGCTCACCTGCGTGTTCGTCGATCATGGCCTGTTGCGCCTTGACGAAGGCAAGATGGTGATGGACATGTTCGCGCGCAATCTCGGCGTCAAAGTGATTCACGTTGACGCGAGTGCCGAATTCATGGGGCAGCTCGCGGGTGTGACCGACCCGGAAGCCAAACGCAAGATCACCGGCAAGGAATTTGTCGAAGTGTTCCAGCGCGAGTCGGCCAAGATCAAGGATGCCAAGTGGCTCGCGCAAGGCACCATCTACCCGGACGTGATCGAGTCGGCCGGTGCCCGGGGTGGTCAAGGCGCCAAAAAAGCGCAAACCATCAAGAGCCATCACAACGTCGGCGGCCTGCCTGATACGCTGCATCTCAAGCTGCTCGAACCCCTGCGCGAATTGTTCAAGGACGAAGTGCGCAAGCTGGGACTGGCGTTGGGCCTTCCGCCCGAGATGGTGTATCGCCATCCCTTTCCCGGTCCCGGCCTCGGCGTGCGCATCCTCGGTGAAGTCAAGCGCGAGTACGCTGATCTGTTGCGCCGCGCCGATGCGATCTTTATCGAAGAGTTGCGCAATACCAAGGGCGGCACGCCGCTGACGGCAGACCAGTCCTGGTACGACCTCACCTCGCAAGCCTTCGCGGTATTTCTGCCGGTCAAGTCAGTCGGCGTGATGGGCGATGGCCGCACTTATGAATACGTCGTGGCCCTGCGCGCCGTACAGACCCAGGACTTCATGACCGCGCACTGGGCGCATTTGCCGCATGAACTGCTCGGACGCGTCTCGAACCGCATCATCAACGAAGTGCGCGGCATCAACCGCGTGGTCTACGACATTTCGGGCAAGCCGCCGGCGACGATTGAGTGGGAATGAGCGGGAGTAGACTGGCCTGAACCAAACCCGGAGAAATACACAACATGGTATCTACCGCATTGCGCACTGAACTCGCGCCTACCGGCACGCTGCGGGTCGCGCTGAACCTCGCCAATTTTTTGCTGAACAACGCAGCAAAGGACGAGAACGGTGATTTTGCCGGCGTCGCCCCCGACATCGGCCGCGAATTGGCGCGCCGCCTCGGTGTGCCGGTGGCGTTTGTACCTTATGCGCAGCCGGGTGATCTCGCCGCTGCCGTTACCGGCAGTGTGTGGGACATCGGGCTGATTGGCGCCGATCCGCTGCGGGCCGCAGACATCACCTTCACGGCGGCCTACGTTGAAATCGAAGCGACTTACATGGTCTTGGCTGATTCACCGATCCATACCCTGGAGCAGGTCGATCAGCCCGGCGTGCGCATTGCACTTGCCGACAAAAGCGCCTATGACATGTATCTGCGCCGCACCTTGAAGCACGCCACGCTGTGCCGGGTCGAGGGCATAGAAGGCTCATATCAACTGTTTGTGCGCGAGAAGCTGGATGTACTCGCCGGGCTGCGTCCGCGTCTGGTGGCCGATCAGGCCAAGCATCCTGGCTCGCGGATACTTGAGGGGCGTTTCACGTCGATTCAGCAAGCCATCGGCACACCGCGTCCGCGCGAAGCCAGTGCCGCGTACCTGCGCGAGTTTGCGGAGGACATCAAGACCGGATTGGTCGCGCAGTTGATTGAGAAGCACGGCGTGCGTGGCCTCAGCGTCGCGCCGCCTGCGATTTGACGCCTATTGAATGAAAGGACGTGCATGTATCTCCCCAAACACTTTGAACAGCACGACCGCGCGCTGGTGCTCGAAGTCATGCGCGCGCACAGCTTCGCCACGATGGTCAGTGTGGACGATGCGGGCGCGCCGTTTGCCACCCACCTGCCTTTGATCGTGAGTGAAATTGGCAGCGGCGATGCGGTGCAATTGAAAATTGAAGGCCACGTAGCGAAACCCAACCCGCACTGGAAATATCTCGCCGCACGACCCGAAGTGTTGTTGATGTTTCAAGGCCCGAGTGCCTACATGTCGCCCAAGGTCTATCCGGATCTGGCGCGCGTACCCACGTGGAACTACCTCGCTGTGCATGCTACCGGGTGCGCCAGGCTGATCGAAGATCCACGCGCCAAGGATGCGCTGCTCAAGGGGCTGATCGCGATTCACGAGCCGGAGTACGCGGCGCAGTGGCGTGGCCTGGGCGAGGAGTTTCAATTGAAAATGCTGGCGGGCATCGTTGCGTTCGATATCACGGTCGACAGCTTGCAGCCCAAGTTCAAACTCAACCAGCATCGCAAGGAAGCGCACGCAGCGATGAAACAGCGCTATGCCGGGGGCAACGCGAACGAGCAGGCTCTGGCCGGCTGGATGACGCGGCTCGGCATGTAGTTCTGCACGTCACGCGGCATGTTCGCCAGCGCGCGGCTTGGTATGGATCCCGGCATGTCACCCAGCACATCACCAAGCATGCCTCCTGGCGCACGACCGGGAAGGCAATCCGGAACGTAACCAGGAATCTGTCATAACGATGGCTCCCACCAACGATCTTGCCAGTGTATCGGCCCAAGAGTCAGTATTCATGCGCCTCGCAGCCGATCAGGCGTTGCAGGCTGCGGACCATGGTGAAGTCCCGGTGGGTGCGGTGGTGGTCAGAAACGGCGAAGTGATTGCCACCGGCCGCAATCAACCGGTGGCGGCGCACGACCCGTCAGCGCACGCCGAGATGATTGCATTGCGCGCCGCTGCCGCCAAGCTTGGCAACTACCGGCTGCCGGATTGCGAGTTGTACGTCACGCTCGAACCCTGCGCCATGTGCGCCGGTGCGATGTTGCACGCGCGCCTGAAAAAAGTCATTTTTGGGGCGTACGATCCAAAGACCGGTGCGGCAGGCAGCGTGATCAACCTGTTTGACCACCCGCAGTTGAATCACCACACCGCGCTGCAAGGCGGCCTGATGCAGGATGAATGCGGGGTCCTGCTCAAGGAATTTTTTTCGGCGCGCCGCCGCAGCGAAAAAGAGGAGTCAGTGATGAGCGATGTATTGCGCACCCCCGAAGAACGCTTCAACGATCTGCCTGGCTACCCGTTTGCGCCGCATTACATCGGCGACCTTAAGGGCTATCAGGGGCTGCGGTTGCACTATCTGGACGAAAGGAGCGCTTCTGCCGTCCAGGCGGGTGCCACGCCAACCGCTTCCGCGGACACCGGCGCGGTACAAAAAACGTTTCTTTGTCTGCACGGCCAGCCGACCTGGAGTTACCTGTATCGCAAGATGATCCCGATGTTTACCCAGGCCGGGCATCGCGCCGTCGCACCCGATCTGTTCGGCTTCGGCAAGAGTGACAAACCAGTCGATGACGCGCGCTACACCTACGATTTTCATCGTGGCATGCTGCGCAACTTGATTGAGCGTCTCGATCTGCGCAACATCGTTCTGGTAGTGCAGGACTGGGGT
>JANNCZ010000427.1:0-2283 GCA_031387185.1 Burkholderiales bacterium | reverse complement strand
TGTCGATTGTCGACACCGAGCTCAACGCCAAGCGGGTTGAAATGCTGCGCGAACTGCTGCCTGCGGCGCAGCGCCTTGCGGTGCTCCACGAATCAGATGTGAGTTCATCCGCTGGCTACCGCCTTGATGTGGTTCACGCGGCGGCCAAGGTAAAGGGATTTCAGGTGCAGGTCGTGAGCGCGCAGCGTGCCGAAGAATTCGCCAGCGTATTCGAGACGCTTGCCAAATCCAAGGTGCAGGCGCTGCTGATCCTGCCGTCGTCGCTATTCAATACCCAGCGCCATCAACTGATCGAGCTGGCGGCCAAGCTGCGTCTGCCGGTGATTTACGAGCACGCCGCGTTTACCGAGGCGGGCGGGCTGATCTCCTACGGCGCCAATTTTCTTGACATGTACAAACAAAGCGCGACCTATGTCGACAAGATTTTGCGCGGCGCCAAACCGGCAGACCTGCCGGTGCAGCAGCCGACGCATCTCGACCTGGTGATCAATCTGAAGACAGCCAAGACGCTCGGCCTGAAGTTTCCGCAGACGCTGATGGTGCGGGCGGACAAGGTGATTGAATGATTGCGCATCCTGCACCGTTTGAGAGTCGCTGGCAGAATGAGCAAAGACCTGCCGCGTACGAGCCTGTCCTGTTTCATGGCCTGCCCGGAAAATCATGCAATGCGGCCAACACCCTTGGTGCGAGCCGCTGTCAGCGGCGTGGCGGGAGCAATACCTGATGCGCCGCCGTGATTCACTGATTGCGATGGCGGCGGCTGCGCTGGCCGGCGTCGCGCCAGCCGTTGCGCAAACGGGTACTGCGGCGCGGCGCATTGGCATCTTGATGTCGTCGCACGAGGCGCTCGCCGGGCCGGCCGTGCAGTCGTTCATCAGCGGGCTGGCCGATCACGGCTATGTGGCCGGCAAAAACCTCACGATCGACGTCCGCTTTGCCGATGGCGACCTCGGCCGCCTGCCGGCACTGGCTGCGCAACTGATCGCACTCAAGCCCGACGTTCTGGCCGGCATTGAAGCGCCGGCGCTGGCCTTCCGTGCGCACACCAAAACCATTCCGATTGTGCTGATCGCCGGGGGCAACCCGGTGACGAGCGGGCTGGTGCAGAGTCTGGCGCGCCCCGGCACCAATGTGACCGGCACCTCGCTGATGCTCGACGAGTTGACTGGCAAGCATGTCGAGCTGCTGGCCGAGATGGTGCCCAAAATGACGCGCGTCGCCTTGCTGTACTACGACGCGCCGTCCGGCGATGGCCTCGCCGCGCTGGCGCGCCAGGCCGAAGCGAGTGCACGCGCGGTCGCCACCGCCAAGCGCCTGACGCTGACACCGGCCGGCGCGCACGACGCCACTTCGCTGCAACGCGCCTTCGGCCAGATCGAGTCTGCGCGCGCCCAGGGCGTCGTCTATGTCGCGGCCGGCGGCCTGTTGCCGCTGCGCGACGCCATCCTGCGCACTGCCTGCGCCTGCGTCTGCCCTCGATCAGCGCGGCGCTGGGCTGGGCCGATGCCGGCGGCCTGCTCGCCTACGGCGCCAATTTTTCCGACACCTATCGCTACTCCGCCAAATTCGCCGCACGCATTTTCAAGGGCACCAGGCCCGCCGACCTGCCGGTGGAACAAACCCGCGAGTTCGAGATGGCGCTCAATCGAAAAACCGCGCGCGCGCTCGGCCTGCCGGTGCCCGGGTCGATGATGGTGCGGGCGCAGCGCCTGATCGAATGAAGCTGCCGCACCGGCTCGCGCAGCGCGGGCGAGCATCTACCTGAAACCCTTGGTACAAGCCATTCTTGGCAACACACCCCGGCGCGCTTTTGAAAAGGATCACCATGAACCGCCGCCATCGCCTCACTGCCCTGCTCGCTCTGCCAGCCCTGCGCAGCGCAGCGGTACGCGGTGCACGCAGTTTGCGCACCCTGCGCACGCTGCCTGCCACCCTGCTCACGCTGCTTGTTTTGGGCAGCGTCGGCACGGCACCGCTCGCCCGCGCGCAACCCGCGCAGGCGCTGCCGCGCATCGGCGTGCTCGACCCCGCGCCCGCGTCAGCCTCGACGGCGCGCCTGGCCGGCCTGCGCGCCGGCCTCAAGAGCCGCAGCCTTGAAGAAGGCCGCCATTATCTTCTCGAATACCGCTCGGCCGAATTGGATTTGACGCGCCTGCCGGCGCTCGCCGCCGAACTGGTCAAGCTGCCGGTCAAGGTGCTGGTGGTGCGCAACACGCCGGGCGTGGTGGCGGCGCGTGCGGCCACCACGACGATTCCGATCGTGATGGCCGATGTCGGCGAACC
>JANNCZ010000384.1:0-7705 GCA_031387185.1 Burkholderiales bacterium | reverse complement strand
AGCGGCGACGTGTTCGAGACGACCATCACGCCGTGCGTTGCAGCGTGTCCATATCGTGTTCGAAATCATCGACGCCGTAGTGCGGGCCGATGCCGCGCGCAGCCAGTGCGTGGCGCATGCGCGACTGGGAAAGAACCGCGAGGCGCGCGGCCTGACCGAGAGTGAATTTTTCGAGTTGATACAACGCGATTGCCAACTCAAGCCGGATTTCCGGCTCGGACATGCGTGCGGCTTCAAGCAAGTCGTCTTCGATTACGATTCCCATGATTGAAGACCCTTATTAGCTGTGGTACCGCCGGTACTTTACAAGAAATACGCCTTGTTGAAGAATGCGTAGCACAAGACCGCACTCTCAATAGTGCGACAGGCCATTGCACAAATACCCTGGGCCACAACGTCGAAGGCGCGCCAACGAAAGGATTGAAGCATGAACAAAATCGATACCCGTATCCGGCATGTCACCAAGCCCGGCGCGAATTTGTTCGCCGAGTTGGGGTTCCCGGCGGCGAAAGCAAAACACCTGCAGGCGCAGTCACGCCAGCGCATTGACCAGGCGCGAATGCTGAAGGAGCAATTGATGGATGAACTGGCGGCCTGGATCGCGCAACATGAACTCAGGCAGGATGAGGCGGCGGCCATCCTCCATGTCACGCGGCCACGCGTCTCGGATGTGGTCAATCACAAGACCGCGAAGTTCACCATTGATGCCCTGGTCGGGATGCTGGGACGAATTGGCAAACCGGTTCGGGTGATGGTGGGGTGACGCGGACAATTTCTCCCGCGCCTGCCGCGCGCTACTGCGTGAGCGCAGCCGCGCGTCTTGCCAGCGGCACCCAGTGGCCAGCGGCGCCCAGTGGCTTGAAGCCACTCACGCGCCGCCCTTTTTCACGCACCGGTTGTCTTTCGCTTCGGGAATTTTTTGGCCACGCCTTCGAGTAAACGCACGGCATCGGCCTCGCCTTCGGCTTCAAGCCAGGCGCGGCGGCGGGTGGAAAACTTTTCATACTCCTCTGCGGCCTTGTGGTCCGCGTCCCCCCGGCTCACAGCACCCGCATGAGACAACACGGCGCGCTCGTTGAAGCGCAGAAATTCATCCAGCTTGATCTGCCATTGATTCAGGAAGATTTGCTTGCGCCGCAGCGCCTGGTCTTCGGCGAAGTCGAGAAACATGACCACGATGCGATTCAGTTCCCCGATCTCGGTGACGTTCAAATAGTTCTTGGCGATGGTCACATCGCCCTTGCGCACGCTGCCGCTTTTCCAATGCGTGAGGCCCATGTTCGTCTTCGCGGCATCGGCGCGGGCGGCGATGAGTTCTGCAGCGGTCTTGCCGGTGGCGGCAAAGTGCAGTTTGTTTTGCACGATCTGGAACACGGCGTGCGTCAGTGCATCGTCCGGCGCATAGTCCGCCGCCAAGGCGAGGATGTCGCGCACCCGCAGATACACCCGCTTCTCGCTGGAACGAATGTCGCGGATGCGCTCCAGCAACTCATCGAAGAAGTCCGGCACATCAGAACCCGGCGGATTTTTAAGCCGCTCATCGTCCATGGTGAAGCCCTTGAGCAGATATTCGCCCAGACGCTCGGTGGCCCATTGGCGAAACTGCGTGCCACGCCTGCTGCGCACACGGAAACCGACGGCGAGAATGGCGGGAAGGCTGTAATGCCGCAACAAGCGCGACACCTCGCGCGCGCCTTCGGAACGAACTTGTAAGTAATCCTTACAAGTTGCTACCTCAGCCAGTTCCCCCTCGGCAAAGACCGCCTTCAGATGCAGAGTCATGTTCTGCGGCGTGGTTTGGAACAACTCGGCCATCTGCGCCTGCGTCAGCCAAATGTTTTCATCTTCGAACCGGCACTGAATGCGCGTCTTTCCATCCTCCGTCTGGTAGAGGGCGAGACTGGATGCCGGAAGTGAAGGCTCAAGCGCAGGCATTGCGGCGACGGCTCTATTTTTACTGTAAAAATGTATATTACTATGAACTTGCCTTGGCCGCGCTATGCCCGGGACAAGATGTCCTGGAAATGAAAAACGATCCGGTGGCACCGGAAATTGCGCCGCCGCCAGCGGCACAATTTGATTGCAAACCTACTGCCCCGCCACCGCCACCCGCACATGCATTTCTTCATCCACCCCGCCGATGCGCATGCCGCGAATCGGCCCGGCGTCCATGAAGTCACGCCCGACCGCGAGGCGGCACAGCTCGGGGCCGGCCAGGCGGTTATTGGTGACATCAAAGCCGAGCCAGGCGCCGGTGCCGCGATGCGCGCCGGCGACCCAGGCTTCGGCCCAGGCGTGTGAGGCCGCATGCTGATCGTCTTCGGTCATCAGATAGCCGCTGACATAGCGTGCTGGCACGCCGCGTGCGCGGCAGGCGGCGAGGAACAGGTGGGCCATGTCCTGACATACGCCCTCGCCTTGCGCCAGCGCTTCGGCGGCGGTGGCGGTCACCTCGGTCGAGCCTTTTGCATAGGCCACCCTCTGGAAAATGGCTTCCATCAACGCTTGCAGGGCATCTTGATTGGAGACGCCCATTCCATGCGCTTCTCCGAGGGATGAACCCGCGAGTTTGTTGATTTCAGCGTCCGCTGCCGTGAGCGGCGTCTGATGCGCAAACGCGAGCGGCGGCACGCTGGAATCATGTGGCAGCAGCAGGCCGCGCTCGTCCGAGGTTTCGACCTGACCGTGCGCGCTGATGCGGATCTCGTGATGCGTATCGGTCAGCGACATGGCGTAGACCTGATTGCCGTAGGCATCCACCTGGCGCCAGCGCCGCCCGGGGGATTCGATGCGCCAGTGCAGGATGCGCTGGCCGCCGTCGGTGCGCGGAAACAGGCGGATGTACTGCATGCTGTAGCTGGCCGCTTGCGCGTAGCGGTAGGTGGTTTCGTGGCGGATATCGAGCAGCATGATGCGGTCTCCTACGCCACCGGCACCAGAAAATCCTGGGCGATGCCATTGCCGAGTTCGGCGGTTTTGGAAAGGAAGTCGGTCAGGTAACCATGCAGGCCGACGGCGAGGATGTCGTCGATGCGGCCATAGCGCAGATGCGAGTGCAGGCTGCCCGCCAGGCGTTGCGTTTCGTGCGAGCGCGCGTTGGCCACGAGGTCAAGGATTTGCTGCACTTCCTTCATGCAGGTGAGCATGGAGCGCGGCATGCCGGCGCGCAGGATCAGCAACTCGGCGACGCGGTTGGGCGTGATCACGTCGCGATACACCTTGCGGTAAATCTCGAAACTGGAGAGCGAGCGCAGCAGCGCGCCCCATTCGTAATACTCGCTGCCGGCATCAGCCTGCGGGGCCAACTCGTCGTATTTGAAATCGAGCAGGCGCGCGGTGTTGTCGGCACGTTCGAGAAAGGTGCCGAGACGAATGAAGTGGAAGGCCTGATCCTGCAGCATGGTGCCGACCGTGACGCCGCGCGACAAATGCGAGCGAAACTTGACCCATTCGAAATATTTGGTCAGATCACTGCCTGATACCTCGCCCTGCATCAACACCGCTGCAGACGTACGCGCTTCGAGCCAGGTGGTGTTGATGGTCTCCCAGACCTCCGAGGTCACGGTGCCGCGCACGGCGTGACAGTTTTCACGCGCGGCCTTGAGGCAGGAGAGGATCGATGAGGGATTGCCGAAATCCGCCCCCATGAAACGCAACACCGCGTTGGCGCTGATGGCGCCGTGACGCGCGTTGTAGGCGGCTTCGAGCCCGGTGATGCCGAGGGCTGCACCCCAGTAGCCGCCGCCCGCGCCGTGCCGCTGCAGCGACATGCGGTACGACACTTCCATCAGGCGCGCGATGTTTTCGGCACGCTCGGTGTAGCGCGCCATCCAGTAGAGCGAATCTGCAGTGCGGGAGAGCATCAGACACCTCCCACTGAGGCGGGTGCTGACGGCGCCGCTGATGTTGACTGCGACTGTGATTGGGTTGGCGATTGCCCTTGTGATTGGGTTTGAGACTGGGTTTGAGATTGCCCTTGCGATTGCCCTTGTGATTGTGATTGCGACATCTGCGCCTCCAGTACCCAGGTGTCCTTGGTGCCGCCGCCCTGCGACGAATTGACCACCAGCGAGCCTTCCTTGAGCGCAACGCGCGTGAGGCCGCCTGGCGCCATGCGCACTTCCTTGCCGGAGAGCACAAACGGGCGCAGGTCGATGTGGCGCGGCGCGATGCCCGCCTCGACAAAGGTGGGGCAAGCTGACAACGCAAGCGTTGGCTGCGCGATGTATTTCGCCGGGTCGGCCTTGACGCGCAACTTAAAGTCTTCGATTTCCTTTTTGGTCGACGCTGGCCCCACCAGCATGCCGTAGCCGCCCGCGCCATGCGTCTCCTTGACCACCAGGTCCTTCATGTTGGCCAGCGTGTACGACAACTCATCGGCCTTGCGGCACTGAAAGGTCGGCACGTTGGCGATCAGCGGCTCTTCCGACAAATAGAAGCGGATCATGTCGGGTACATAGGGGTAGATCGATTTGTCGTCGGCGACGCCGGTGCCGATGGCATTGGCCAGGGTCACGCGCCCGGCGCGATACACCGACAGCAAACCGGCGATGCCGAGGGCTGAATCAGCGCGGAAGGTAAGCGGGTCCAGAAAGTCATCGTCAATGCGGCGGTAGATCACATCGACCCGCTGCGGCCCTTGCGTGGTGCGCATGTAGAGCGTCTCGTCGTGTACCAGCAGGTCTTTGCCTTCAACCAGCTCAATGCCCATCTGCTGCGCGAGGAAAGCGTGCTCGAAGTAGGCGCTGTTGTAGGCACCTGGCGTCAACAGCACCACGGTGGGGTCATCGACACCGGCGGGCGCCACCTGGCGCAGCGTATCCAGCAGCAGATCGGGGTAGTGCTCAACCGGCGCCACGTTGTAGCGGCCGAACAGCTCCGGGAACAGGCGCATCATCATGCGCCGGTTTTCCAGCATGTAAGACACGCCCGACGGCACCCGCAGATTGTCTTCGAGCACGTAGTAGTCAGCCTGCTCGGAGCCATGCCCCGGCTGCGCCGCACGCACGATGTCGATGCCGGCGATGTGCGCGTAGATGTTGTTGCGCACCGCAAGGCCCTGCATCTCGGGCCGGTATTGCGCGTTGCAAAACACCTGTTCGGCCGGAATCAACCCGGCTTGCACGATGCGCTGTTGCCCATACACGTCGTGCAAAAACATGTTGAGCGCGTTGACGCGCTGCTTGAGCCCGCGCGCCATTGTTTCCCACTCGGCGGCAGGAATGATGCGCGGGATGATGTCAAACGGGATCAGGCGTTCCGTCCCCTCGGCGTTGGCAGAAGCGTCGCCATAGACGGCAAACGTGATGCCGTAACGGTGAAACGCCGAATCGGCCTCGGCGCGCTTTTGCGCAATGCTGGCAGCCGGCATGTGCGCCAGCCAATCCTGGTAAGGCGCGTAATGGGTGCGCACCGCAGCCGCAGCGCCCACCTCAGTGCCCATTATTGGGGCATGCATTTCGTCAAAGATGTTGTTCATGCGGGCGATGGTGGTGTCAATCAAGATTGATGGGGCGAATCATCCGGCGCAACAGCACTGGAACGGGGACAAGGCCCTACTGTAGCAATTTCCGGACACGCCAACCGACACGCCAACCATCAGCAAGGTGCATGTTGTCAGCAGCAAGGTGCATGCCCGTCCAAAACCATGGCGCAGCACTGAAATTGGTCTGACCACTTTACCGATTGCCGGGCCATGCCATGCGTCCTGCAATACAATTACCTGGCACCGGGCGGTCTGGCTGCTGGATCAGTACCTGCCGTTACTGCCCCGTTCATCCCTCTGTCGTTCACTCAAGCCGTATCGGCCATACAAGGAGACTACATGAATCACCTCAGGAGAAAAACGCTTGGCGCCGCTGGTGCTGCATTGGCTGGAAGCCTGACCGGTGGCCTCGCCACTGGCGCGCATGCGCAAGGCGCCATCACCCTGCATGGCGCGGTGCAGTTCGCCGACGACCACGCGTTCAACCGCGCCTTGGTGCGCTTTGAGGAACTGGTCAAGAAGTATTACGGCAAGCCCATCAACTTTGTGCTGCACAAGAACAGCGAGCTGGGGCTGGAGAAAGATTACTTCGCCTACATGAACCAGGGCAAGGCGGTGGACTACGCCATCGTGTCACCCGCGCACATGTCCACTTTCTCGAAGGCAGCGCCCTTCATCGACGCACCGTTTTTGTTCCGTGACCTGAAACACTGGAACGCCGTGCTCGACCAGGATTTGCTCAAACCGATTGCCGAAGAAGTCGCGCAAAAAGGCGAAGTGATGCTGATCGGTTATGCCGGCGGCGGTGTGCGCAATATCTTCGCCAACAAGCCGATAAAGAATCTCGCCGAACTCAAGGGCCTCAAGGTGCGTGTGCAAGGCGCGCCGATCTGGAGCCGCACTTTCGGCGCCGTCGGCATGGCCCCCACCGTGATCGCCTACAACGAGATCTACAACGCGATCCAGAACAAGGTGCTCGAAGCGGGCGAGAACGAAGCGGCCGGCGTCGAGGCGATGAAATTCGCTGAAGTTGCGCCCAACATCAACCTCACGCAGCACGCGATCACGATTCGCCCGATCTGTTTTTCGTCCAAGACCTTCGCCAAGCTGCCCAAGGATCTTCAGGCTGCGATTGTCAAAGCCGGCAAGGAAGCGGGCACCTATGGCCGCCAGATCGAATCGTCAGAAGATCAGAAAAAACTCGATGCAATGGAGAAAGCCGGCAAACTCAAGCAGATCCCGTTTGCCGACCGCGCAGCGATGCAGAAGCTGGTCGACCCGGTGATGCTGGCCTACGCAAAGGAAATCGGCGCCGACGGCATCTACGCCAAGATCAACGCGATCAAGTAAGACCTAACGTGCCCGGTGCGAGTGAACATGACAAGCATCCGGCGCGGCTATTGATTCGCGTTTAGGCAATCTGCATCACCCACTCTGCCAGAAGGCGCTCCAGCAGCCCCTCCTGGCAGGGTGCCCTCCAAGAAGTCCAACCCGCGCGGCTCTCCGGGCCATGCGCCACTGTGTTCTTATGAAAAAATTCCTCGACGTCTGGCAAAAAATGCTTACCTGGGTCATGGCCACCGCCGTGGCCGTCCTCATCATCCCGGTGTCGATCCAGATTTTTTCGCGCTTCACCGCCCTGATTCCCGCCTACATCTGGACCGAGGAGCTGTCGCGCTTCTGCTTCATCTGGATGGTGATGATCGGCGCCATGATCGGTTTGCGTGAACGCCTGCATTTCGACGTCGACGTGTGGCCCAAGCTGACGCCGCGCCGCGACGCCCTGCTGCGCCTGATCTCGAATGTGTTTGTGTTGGCCTATACCGGCGTGATGATCTGGTGGGGCATCGAATTCACCAAATTCGGCTGGAACCAGACCTCCGAGCTGGCCGAGTTGCCAATGTGGCTGATCTTCATCGCCTGGCCGCTCACCGGCATCAGTTGGCTGATGTTTCTGGTCGAAGCCTTCCTGCGCGACATCGACTTCTACCGGCGCAACGTGCCGCTGGCTGCGGGAGACTTCGCATGATCGGCGCCTCTCTCACCCACGGCATGGCCGCGCTGGTGCTGTTCGGCTGCTTCTTCGTCCTGCTGATTGCGCGCGTGCCGGTGGCGTTCGCGCTCGGCCTGGCCTCCCTGCCCCTGTTGTTCATCGAAGAGCGCCTGTCGCCGCTGGGCATGTTCAACGAGATGTTCAAGGCCTACAACTCCTTCATCCTG
>JANNCZ010000294.1:0-2288 GCA_031387185.1 Burkholderiales bacterium | reverse complement strand
CGCGAGCATCACGCGCGTGTCGTCGGAGTCGAGCAGATCGGTGATGCGCGTCTCGCCGGCGCTCAGGGCTGCAAGCAGCAGCGTGCGGTTGGAAATGCTTTTCGAGCCGGGCAGCTTGATGGTGCCGCTGGCGCGGGTGACTGGCGGGAGATCGAGGTATTCCACGTTTCAAAGACACCGACAAAGCATGAGGGCGCCGCGCTGTGCGTCAAGCATCGCGCACCGGCAAATTGCCGGCCCTGCCGGGATTCTCAATCGACTCCAGCCACGCCTGCCGCGCGTTGCGCGCATTGGCGAACACAGCGTCGAGCGCGCCGGCATCGGACGCATCGATCATCGCGCGCACCGCTTGCAGGCGCGCGGCGTATTCGTCGATTTCGGTGAGCAGCGCGCTGCGGTTGGCCAGCGAAATGTCGCGCCACATTTCAGGGGAGGAGCCGGCGATGCGCGTGAAGTCGCGAAAGCCGCTGGCGGCGTATTGGAACAGCGTATCGGCGTGCGGCTTGCGGGCGATTTCGTCGACCAACGCGAAGGCGAGCACGTGCGGCAGGTGGCTCACGGCGGCGAAGGTTTTGTCGTGCAGTTCAGGAGACATCGTGGAAACCCTTGCGCCGCAAGCCTCCCAGGCCGATTGCACGGCAAGAATGGCTCCTGGAGCGGTTTCTGGCAGAGGTGCCATGACGAGTTTTTTGCCGTCGTAGAGATTCGCTACGGCGGCGTCTGCGCCGGTCAGCTCTGCGCCCGCGATGGGATGGGCAGGGACGAACTGGCCGATGCGCGCACCGAACGCGGCTCGTGCAAGGGCGACTACATCGCACTTGGTGCTGCCGCCGTCGGAGACGACTGCGCCATCTTTAAGTTGCGGCGCGATGGCGGCGAACACGCGCGCCATTTGGCCGACCGGGGTGGCGACGAAGATGAAATCGGCTTTGGCGTAGGCCTCCGCTGCGGCGGCATCATCGCCGGCAATGATGTCGACCAAGCCCAACTCCTGCGCGCGCTCGAGGTTGGCGCGACTGCGCCCAACGCCGGTGACGTGCTTGACCAAGCCCTTTTGTTTGAGCGCGAGCGCGAACGAGCCGCCGATCAGGCCGACGCCGGTGATGACGAGGCGGTCGATCAAGATCAGTCTTTCATCGAGGTCTGCGCGATCTCGGCGAGCGACTCTTTGAGCGCCGCGAGGAAGCGCGCGTTTTCCGCAGGCAGACCGATGGTGACGCGAATGTGTTTAGGTAACTCGTAGCCGACGATGGGGCGCACGATGACGCCGCGCTTCAACAGTGCGTTGAATACCGCCGGGCCATTGCCCACGTCGATGGTGATGAAGTTGCCGTAGGACGGAATGAAGTCGAGCATCTGCGTCTTGCAGCCCTCGATCAACTGCGCCATGCCGGCACGGTTGTTGTCGTAGGTGCGGGTGACGAACGCATCATCGCCGAGCGCGGCGAGCGCGGCGGCTTGTGCAATCGAGTTGACGTTGAACGGCGCACGCACGCGGTTGACCATGTCGCACACCTGCGGGTGGCCGAGCATGTAGCCGCAGCGCAGACCGGCGAGGCCGTAGATCTTGCAGAAGGTGCGCGTGAGCACGAGGTTGGGAAATACCTTCAGCCACTCGGTGGTGTTGACGCGCAACTCGTGCGGCAGAAATTCGTTATAGGCCTCGTCGAGCACGACGATGACGCTGGCCGGCACTTTTTTCAGGAAGGCGTGAATCTCGGGATAGGGCGTGAAGGTGCCGGTCGGGTTATTCGGGTTGGCGAGGAACAACACTCTGGTGTCGGGCTTGATCGCGGCGAGCATCGCGTCAAGATCATTGCCGTAATTTTTAGCCGGCACCTTGATGCCGCTCGCGCCGCGCGCGAGCACGGTGATCGGGTAGACCGCGAAGCAATGCTGGGCGTACACCGCCGATACGCCCGGCGCGAGATAGGCCATCGCGATGTAGTCGAGCAGATCGTTGGAGCCGTTGCCGATGACGATGGACTCCATCGTCACGCCCCATTTTTTGGCGAGCGCGGCTTTTAATTCATAGCCGCTGCCGTCGGGGTAGAGATGCGCCTCCTCGATGGCTGTGCGCATCGCCGCCTTGGCCGCCTCGCCGCAGCCGAGCGGGTTTTCGTTGGAGGCGAGCTTGATGATGTCCTTCTCGGCAAGGCCCAGCTCGCGCGCGACTTCGGAAATCGGCTTGCCGGGCTGGTAGGGAGCGATGGCGCGCACGTAGGCGGGGGCAAGGTCGGCGTAGTTCACTTGAGCGCTCATGGATTCAATAGTCACCAACAGGGAAG
>JANNCZ010000629.1:0-12990 GCA_031387185.1 Burkholderiales bacterium | reverse complement strand
AACATCATCCGGATGGGGCAGCCGCCGATGCGCCTGGAAATACTCACGCGGATTTCGGGAGTTGAATTTGCCCAGGCATTCAAGCGCAGAACCGTCGATCAAATCGACGGCCAAGCGGTCAATCTGATCAGCCTGAAAGATTTGAAAGTCAACAAGCGCGCTGCGGGCCGGCCGAAAGATCTGGACGATCTGAGCAAACTTGCAAAAAAACCCAAAAGCTGAAGGATGGTGCAAACGGCGCCACCCGGCCCGGCACGGTCATTCAATCACCCGGTCGGCACGGATCAACACCGTCTGCGGAATCTTCAGGCCGAGTGACTTCGCGGTTTTCATGTTGAGCACCATTTCAAACGTGGTCGGCTGCTCGTACGGCAACTCGGCCGGCTTGCGGCCCTTGAGGATGCGGTCGACGATCACGGCGGCGTTGGCAAAAAAACGCGCGGTGTTGTAACCATAGACCACCAGTCCGCCGGCCGGCACGAAGGAATCGACCGAGTAAATCGTCGGCAGGCGATGGCGCGCGGCCAGATCAACGATGATCTTCGGGTCGGCGGTAAACAGCTCCAGGCTTTCCACCACCACCATATCGATGCGCTGCGCCACCCCGGCGGCAAATGCCTGGGGCAATTCCTGCAGGGTCGATGCATGGAGATACACCGGGGTCAGGCGCCGGGAGGCCGCCGCTTCTTCAAACAGCTTTTTGTTGATCTGGTAGGTCGGCACGGCGGGGTCGATCAGCAAGCCGATGCGCTTGGCCGTGGGCACCATTTCGTGCAGGATATCGACTGTCTTTTGGCTCGACAAACCGAGGATCATCGTATTGCCGGTGATGCTGCCGCCGGGGCGCGCCAGACTCACGGCAAAACCCTCCTTGACCGGGTCGCCGATGATGGCCAGCACGATTGGAATGGTTGCTGTGGCGGCCTTGGCAGCGCGCGTGGCCGCCGCGCCGTGGGTGACGATGACATTTGGTTTGGACGCAACCGTCTCGCTCATGACCCTGGGCAATTGATCGAACTTGCCGTCAAGCTCGCGGATGTCGAGCGTCAGGTTTTTGCCTTCGATGTAGCCCAACTCGCGCAGGCGCTTGCGAAAGGCGTCAACCCGCTCTGACTGGGTGCGCAGGGAGCCGACGATGACCAGCGCCACGCGCGGGGCGGCGGGCGTGGTTTGGGCGATTGCACCAAACGGCGCGTGGAGTGCGGCAGCGCCTAGAGCGGCAAGCAGTGTGCGGCGCTGTTTCATTCAATCACCCGCTCCGCAAGAATCAGCAATGCCTGCGGAATCTTCAAGCCCAGCGCCTTCGCCGTCTTGCCGTTGATCACCAGTTCAAACCTTACAGGTTGCTCGATCGGCAGATTGGCCGGTTTGGTGCCTTTGAAAATCTTGTCGACAAAGGTGGCCGAACGCCGCATGTTGTCGAGTGGATCGAGCCCGTAACTGAGCAGGCAGCCGGCGTCCGCGAAAAACGCGTAGGGCGCCGCCACCGCCACGCGGTGTTGCAAGGCCAGTTGGGCGATCTGGTTGCGTTGCTGCGAAAGAAATGGATGCGGCACCACGATCAGCCCAGTGACTTTCTGCTCGCGCAGCGCCGCGAAAGCCTGGTCGATTGCCTCCGGGGTCAACGCATACACCGGCACGATGGTGACGCCAACACTCAGGCCGCCGCCGAAACGCGTTTTCGCGCCGTGCGGCGGGGAGCGGATGCAGAAAACCGTTTGGGCGCAAACATCACGTAGGCCGCTGCGCTGTCCTTGCGGCGCGCCAGCGCATCGCACATTGCGTTGATATCGTTGCCGTGACGCGCTGCGAACGCGGCGCGAGCCTTGCGCACTTCTTCAACGATCGGGTCATTGAGCATTTCAGTCCCCCAAAAATTCCAGCGGTGTGGCGAGCTTCGGACACACAATGTTCCGCTTTTCGAGCGCGCTGCGCAAGCGCTGCCGGATATCCTCGCTGCCGGATATCCTCATTGGCGATGTGCCGCATATTCCAGGTCAGCACATAGTCCATGCCATTGAGCGCCGCCACGCTGATATGCAGCGCATCGGCCAAGGCACCCGCTGGCAGATTGGCGCTCTTGAGCACAAAGGGCGCGAGCTGGCGCGCTTCGGGTGCAATCAACAAGCGCGGAAACGGCTGCATCGCCGTCAAGCGCGCCTGTGCGTAGCCGGCATCGCCGGCGGACGCTTCTTCCACCACCAAATATGACACGAACAAGTCAAACGCGGTGTGTTTCGCCGAGAACCATTCGTGGGTCGCCTGCTGAAACGCGGCGACGCGGGTGTCGCGGCTCGGCGGCGCAGTCCAGTAACTGATCACGCTGGTTTCGAGATAAACCCTTGGTTTCATGCGCGCATGGTAGCGCGTTCGCGCGGCTGGAGATTTTCAGAAAGGCCGCGCCGCGCGGCAGAGCGGGGACGTGGCCCCTCAGACCAGCGCTGCTGAATTTGAATTGCGCGTTCTGGCGGGCTTGCATAAAAATTCGGGATAGACCTCGGCTGTTGCGCCGGTGGTTCTGCACATGCCGGTCTATTCAATTACCTTGTCTGCGCTGATCAGCAGTGATTGCGGAAGCTTCAGCCCGAGCGTCTTCGCGGTCTTGCCGTTGATCAGCAGTTCAAACCGGGTCGGTTGCTCGACCGGCAAATCGGCCGGCTTCGCGCCTTTCAGGATCCGGTCAACATACGACGCCACCTTGCGGCCCTGTTCGCGCACGTTCGCCGCATAGGAGAGCAGGCCGCCCTCCTCGGCGAACGCGCGTCGCGCAGACATCGACGGCAAGCGGTGCTGCAGCGCCAGTGCGATGGCGCGTTGTGGTGGCAGGCTCGGCTGCACGATTACCGCATCGACGCGCAGTTTGGCCCACGCCGCGAAGGCGGGGCGTAGTCGTCCACACCGCGCACCAGCGCCGTCCGGATCTCGATGCCGGTAACCACGCCGGCCTGCTCGAGCGGCCCGGTAAATGTCTTGGTGAACGCATCGTTCACGTTGGCCAGTACCGCGACGCGCTTCGCGCCCGGCCGCAACTCGCGTACCAGCTCGAGCAGTTTGGCGCTTAGCTTACCGGTCAAGCCGGCCAGCCCGGTGATATTGCCGCCCGGCCGCGCCAGGCTGGCGACGATGCCGGAGCCGACCGGATCGGCTGCCGTCATCACGATCGGGATGGTGCTGGTCGCCTGCTTGGCCGCCAGCGCGCAGGGTGTTTGAATCGCGATGATGACATCGACCTTCAGGCGCACCAGCTCGGCGGCCAGGCCGGGCAGCGCATCGATGTTGGCCTGCGCTGAGCGAAACTCGATCAGCACATTCCGGCCTTCGACCAACCCGAGTTCACGCAACCCGTCCTTCACATGGCCGTATATCACCTCCCAGTTGGCCTGCACCAGCACGCCGATGCGCCAGTGCTTTTCAGAGGGCTTGCCGGGCGGTTGCGCGAGAGACGCGAACGGCGGCATCAGTGCATTTGCGCCGGCAGCCAGCAAAAGTGTGCGGCGATGATGCCTATGAGCCTCTTCCGGATTGAACGCTGCGTGGTGTTCCCGCGTGAATCTGCACCAGCCACGCCGTCCTGCAATTAACGCACACTGGCGCAATGATGAAAAGTGAATATTCACGCGCAGCAACAGTAGCCCGCGAGGTGGCGATCAGGCGGCATCACCGCAAGAGTGAAACAAGCCGTGTCGCCATTGCGTCGTCAGGGCAAGCGGCCGCGAATGCGCGCATGTCGCGTGTCATGTCGCGCCAGGCAGCACGCGCGTGCGGTGTATCATCAAAGTCATTTTTACTTGTCTGGACTCGACATGGAACCCGCCAAAGGCGTCAAATTGCGTGTGCGCCAACCCTCGCGCGTGAGCGACGCCGAGCGCAAGGCGGCGTATGAACTGTGGAAAAACACCCCCGCGTTTCATCGCAAGCTGCAGCCCGGACAGCAGGGCGTCACCGACTGGCTGCGCGCAGAACGCGACGGCCTGAATGACTGAGTCGGTGCTTGACGCGAGCGTTGTTCTCGCGTGGTTTCTCACTGACACCGAGCCGCGTGAACGCTTCGCCTTCGGTATTCTCGAAGAAATGCTGTCGGGACACTTGGCAGTCTGGGCACCGCCGATTTTTCCGCATGAGGTTGCAAAGGGCCTGGTCAAAGCGGAGCGGCGCGGCACGCTGAGTGTGAGCGAACTGGAAAAGGCGCGTGTGGTGCTGGGCGGCGCGGAAATCCAGATTCACAACCAGTTGCTGACCATTGACGAAATGATCCATGCGGCCAGGCAATGGCATTGCCAGGTCTACGACGCCACCTATGTCGCACTCGCCGTTGAGCAAGGCTTGCCGCTGATCACGCTCGACAACTGCATGCGCGAAGCCTGCGAGCGCGCGGGCGTGACGGTTCAATTTCCGTAAGGCTCCGGTGCGCGTGCGGCTGTAGGGGATGCGGTGGGGCTGGTTCATGCAATCACTCATTCAATCACCTTATCCGCAAGGATCAACAACGAGTGCGGAATCTTCAGACCCAGCGCCTTCGCGGTCTTGCCGTTGATCACCAATTCAAACTTCACCGGCTGCTCCACCGCCAAATCGGCCGGTTTTGCACCCTTGAAAATCTTGTCGACCAGCGACGCCGAGCGCCGCATGTTGTCGATCAGATCTACGCCATAGCTCATCAGGCAGCCGGCCTCGGCAAGAGATCCATACGGTGCCGACAGCGGCAAGCGCTGTTGCAGGGCCAATTGGGCAACCTGCCCGCTCTGCTGCACGAACAGTGGCGACGGCAGCACCAGCACTGCGTTCACCTTCTGTTGGCGCATCGAAGCAAAGGCCTGGTCAATCGCTTGCGGGGTCGACGCATACAGCGGCACGATGGTGGCGCCAAGCTGCAAGCCGGCTTCCTGCAAATCACTCAACGCCCTCGTGACGTTCGGGGCGGCGGCAAATCCGAGCACAGCCACGCGTGATGTCTTGCGCGTCCTGGCGGGTGCCGGGAGGGATGCGGGACTTGCCGCCGCGCGGGATGACGGACTTGCCGTCCGGGGGATGACGGACTTGCCGTCCGGGGGATGACGGACTTGCCGTCCGGGGGATGACGGACTTGCCGTCATGGCGAGCAGCATTTCCAGGCGCTTCGGGATGAGTTCGGTGGCGAGGTCCGAGAAGCCGGTGATATTGCCGCCCCGCCGCGCCAGCCTTTTGATGATGCCGTTGCCGACCGGCTCGCTGGTGGACGGCATGACGATCGGAATCGTGCCCGTCGCCGCCAGCGCCGCCACAGTGGCGTCGTTTCCCGCAGCCGCGATGAGATCAACCTTCAACTGCACCAGTTCCGGCGCGAGGCCGGGCGGGCGCGCCAGGGTCGCCCTCGGCGTAGCGCCATTCGATGACCAGATTGCCGCCCTCGACATAGCCAAGTTCGCGCAGGCCTTGCGCGAACGCGAGGGCAAAGGGGACGGAGGTTGCGCGGCTACCCAGCGCGAGCAAGCCAATGCGCCAGACTTTTCCCGGCGCTCCCGCAGGTGTGTTCGGCGATTGCGCCAGCGCGGCGAACGGCGCTGCGAGCGACCCCGCACCTGCGGCACCCATCAGTTTGCGGTGAAGATTCATGCGGGTCTCCCTTCGTAATACGCAGAAGAATGGCTTGTACCAAGGGCCTTGGCGATGCGGCAAGGACTCATGCGAACCGCCTTCGCGCCATAAAGCCGGCGCGCGGCGCGCGGCACGCGGCACGCGGACCCTCTACACAAAGCGTTGACGCCTTATTTGCGCACAGCCGGGCCGCACGTGAAAGTGAATTTTCACGCCTGAATATCCACGCCCCGCAGCGTGCTATATTTGTATAGCAACACCGTCCTGGAGCGATTGAACATGCTTGCGATTCGCCTGCCCGATAGCATTGAGAGCCGCCTTGCCGCACTGGCGGGGGAAACCGGACGCACCAAGACCGCGCTCGCGCGTGAGGCCATTCTCGAGTACATCGACGATCTGGAGGACTATCACCTGGCGGAAGCGCGTGCACGGCGCAACCGCAAGGCGATTCCGCTCGAAGAGGTGGAGCGCGCCCTTGGCCTTTAAGATCGAGTTTGATCCGGCGGCGCTGAAAGACCTCAAAAAAATTGACCGCTCAATTCAAGAACGGCTGATCGGCTTCCTGAAACTGCGGGTGGCGCCATTGGAAAATCCCCGTGCCATCGGCGAGGCGCTGGGCGGCGCAAAACTGGGCGGCTACTGGAAATACCGCGCCGGTGACTGGCGCATCATTTGCGATATTCAGGACCAGCGCATCGTGGTGCGGGTGCTGCGCATCGGCAACCGGCGCGAAGTCTACCGCTAGCTTCGCGCCGCCGCTGGCAGAGTCAAATCGGGCGGCTGGTTTGCCCGCGCTGCGCTTCATTCAATCACCCGCTCGGCCTGCAGCAGCACCACCGGCGGCACCGTGATGCCGAGCGCCTTGGCAGTTTTCATGTTGATCACCAGCTCCCACCTGAGCGGCTGCTCGACCGGCAGCTCGGCCGGCTTTCTGCCCTTGAAAATCTTGTCGACGAACACCGCCGCCTGACGGTAGTACTCCACGTCACTGGGACCGTATGCCATCAGGTAGCCTGCGGTGGCGGCGACCGGCAGCGAATAAATGGTGGCCAGCTTGTATTGCAAGCCCAGTGACGCGAATTGCGCCCTCAAGCCAAAAGTAAAGGCGGTCTGGCCGGCCAATACTGCGCCGACCCGGGCTTTGGCGGCGGCCTCGAACGCGGCGGGCAGCGCCCCGGCAGAGGCCACTGCGAATTTGAACAGTTGCATGCCGAGCTTGGGCGCGGCGACAACGGCTGCTTCGCCCTCCGCTGACAGCTTGCCGTCAACGGTATGCCAGATAAAAGCAACGCGCGAAACCGTGGGCAACATTTCGCGCAGCAGTTGCATGCGTTTGCCGGTGGTCTCTTCGGCTTGGACGTTGACGCCGGTGATATTGCCGCCGGGCTGCCGCAAGCTGGTAACAAAACCCAGCGCAACCGGGTCGGTGCTTGGGCTCATCACGATCGGGATCCGTTGCGTTGCCTTCTGGGCAGCCGTAATTGCGGATGTAGCGGTAGCCACGATGGCATCGACCTCCTCACGCACCAGTGCGGCGGCGAGCGTGTCGTACTCTCCGCCTTCCTTTTCCGGCGCGCGAATCACGTATTGACGTTTTTGCCATCAACGTAGCCCAGCTCGGTCATGCGCTTGAGAAAGGCATCCCATTGGTACTGACGCGGAAGCATCGGGCCGCCGGGCAGGATGCCAACGCACCAGACTTTGGCGGCGGGCTGGGCCAATGCAGGCCACGCGTTGGCCAGTGAGGCGGTGCCGAGGGCGGTGAGGAGTGTGCGGCGCTGATTCATGTGAAGTTCCCTCTGGGAAACGGTGAAGAATGGCTTGTGCCAACGGTGCTGGGCTGGTTATGCGGGGGAGGGAGAAAATTATAAATATGTATAAATATATAGTTTATTGATTGACACGCAGAAAATTGACCTTTACCATTAACGCATCCTGCGGCATCGTAGCCTAATGAATATTGACCTGCTCATCTTGGTCAGCGGCGCGTGCGTCGCGTGCATGCACGGCTTCGCGCCGCAACCATTGCACTGACACATGCAGGTTCACGCGGTTTTGTTCCATTTGACATTCATTCAAATTGCACCTACAATTTAATCGTGTTCAGCTTCGACGAATCAAAGCGTGCGATCAATCTGAAGAAACACGGGATTGATCTGGACGAGTGTGAAAGCATCTTTGACGCGGCGATGAGTACCGAAGAAGACACCAGCATGCATTACGGTGAACAGCGTCTCAAGAGTCTGGGCTGGTTCGATGGTGCCGTGGTGATGCTGGTCTGGACTGACCGCCCTGCCGGACCACATCTGATCTCCTGCCGCCATGCCGACAAAGCTGAAGCCAAAAAATATTTCCAGGCCACCGCGCGACCCTGACGCTATCACCGCCGTCATTGCCCGCGCACCGGCGCGCGCGCGGCATGGCACCGACAGCCCGCCTAGCCGCGCGGGTGACTGGGATCACGCCATCGTCAGTCACTCGCTTGGCGAGCTGCGCGCCAAGCTCGCCGAGCGGCGCACGCGTGGCCCCAACAAACTGCCGCTCAAGGAGCAGGTGGCCGTGCGTTACAGCGTGGACGTGCTGGCCGCGTTTCGCGCCAGTGGCCGCGGCTGGCAAACCCGCATGGACGACGCACTGCGCGAGTGGCTCAAGACCCACACGCCGGCCGCCGAGTAAAACCGGCGGGCTGGTGCGCACGGGGTGAGCGCTCGAGTGTGCGCCCGGTTTATGTCCCGCTTTGCGGCGAGTGTGATGCCGAGTCCTGTACCCCGTCTGTTGCTGGTTCAGTCAATCACCCGCTCCGCGCGGATCAACAACGATTGCGGCAGATTGATGCCGAGCGCCCTGGCGGTCTTGCCGTTGATTACCAGTTCAATCGTCATCGGTTGTTCCATCGGCATCTCGGCCGGCTTCGCGCCTTTGAGGATGCGGTCAACGTAATAGGCGGCACGGCGGAAGTTGCTGGCGCGGTCGGGGCCGTAGCTGAGCAGGGCACCGCTTTCAGCAAACTCGCGCGAAGTGCCTATCACCGCCCAGCGGCGCGCCAGTGCCAGCTTGATGATTTGCTCCCGTTCGCTGGAGAACAGCCCGCTGGCAAGTATCACCAGAGCCTGCACGCCGCCTTTGGCCAGACGCGCCATCGCCGGCTCGATTTCCCCGGCACGCCCCACCTCGGCAAAACGTGCTTCGATCTTGAGTTGTGCCACCGATTGCTCTGCGGCCTGCATTAGCCGCACGCGATTGAGATTCTTGGCGTCGGTCAGAAATCCGATGCGTTTTACCTTGGGTACCGCTTCGAGCAACAGTTCGGTGTTTTTCGCAGTCAGGTCGGTGGCGATGTTGGAGAGCCCGGTGACCATGCCACCGGGCCGGGCCAGGCTCGCCGCGAAGCCGGCAGCGACCGGGTCGGAGCCATTGGCATGCACGATGGGCGTGCGCGGCGCGGCCTTGACGGCGGCAGCGACCGCCTGCGACGGCGCGGCGACAATGATGGCCGGTTGTTTCGCAGCCAGTTCTTTCGCGAGCGGGAGCAGCCGGTCGTAGTCGCCATCGGCCCAGCGCTCTTCAAGGATGTACTGCACACCTTCCTTCCAGCCGAGCGCCGCCATACCCTCCTTGAATACGGTGAGGACCCGCCCGGTCGCTGCGCGCGAGCCGGCGTTGAGCCAGCCGATCAGGATGGGGGCGCCGCCGCCTTTGCCTGGTGCGGCGGTCTGCGTGAACGCCGCGCCAGCTCTGGCGAGCGTGAGTGCTGCCGTGGCAGCGAGGAGCGTGCGGCGCTGATTCATGTGAATTTCACTCTACAAAAGAATGGAGAATAGCTTGCACCAAGGCTATTGGCCGGTTAACCGGGCGCAAAGAATTTAATCAAGAATTGCCAAAAAGATGGATGTAAGAACAGTTTATGGATTGACGCGCGGCAGCCCGAGCGGTACGATCAAGGTATTCCGTGTTGCCGCTGCTGCAGAGTGAAAACAGCCTTGCCCTACAATCCGCCGCAAGGAGACCCTCCATGACAGACAAAGTTGCTCCTCTGACCACCGAACACCTGCGCATCATGCGCGAGGACATCGCTGCATTTCGTGCCCACATGACAGAAGAATTCGCCGAGATGAAAAAGCGCTTTCGCACCCAGGAGCACCACATCGTTGGGCTGCGCCGGGATGAAGCTATCGCGTCAGAAGAAATCACCGACCTGCGGCACCAAATGGACACGATGCTGCTGCGCCTCAAAGCGCTCGAAGACCGGGCAGCGCACTGACTACACTGCCCGCTGCGGCGGGTTTTTGTTGAGCAAGCGTTCTTCAACACCGTTGGTGCAGCCCGCGCCGCTTTCTGCCTTATTGTCGACTCGCTCATTCAATCACCCGCTCGGCCTGCAACATCACCACCGGCGGCACCTTGATGCCGATCGCCTTCGCGGTCTTGAGGTTGATCACGAAGTCAAACCGGGTCGGCTGCTCGACCGGCATTTCCGCCACTTTTGCGCCTTTCAATATCTTGTCGACCTGCACCGCCGCCTGGCCGAAGTAGCCGGTCTGGCTCGGGCCATAGGTCATCAGGCCGCCGGCCTCGGCATTGGTGGCGATGGCGAAGACGGACGGCAGGCGGTGCTTGATCGCCAGCGCCGCAATGTTGCTGCGCACGCTGAGGGTGAAGCCGTTGGACGCCACCATCAGCACCTCGGCGCGCTCCTTCACTGCCGCCGCGAACGCCGCCGGCAGCGCCTCTGCCGTCTCCACTTCCAGTGATTGCAGGCGCACCCCCAGCTGGCGCGCGGCAGCGCCGGCAGCCTCGAGCTGGGTTTTGCCCGAGGTGTTCCACAGAAAGGCAATGCGCTTAGCCGCAGGCACCAGCTCGCGCGCCAGTTGCATGCGCTTGCCGGTGGTCTCGTCCACCATATTGCTGACGCCAGTGATGTTGCCGCCGGGCCGCCGCAGGCTGGCGACGAAGCCGAGCGCGACCGGGTCCGAATTGCTTGGGCACATCACGATCGGGATGCGTTGCGTCGCGCGCTTGGCGGCCATGATCGCCGGTGTGGTGGAGGCCACGATCACGTCCACGCCCGCGCGCACCAGTTCTTCGGCAAGCGCCTCGGCCGGCCCGCCTTCGGTGGCCGGCGCGCGCGTCACGTACTCCGCGTTTTTGCCCTCGATGTAGCCAAGCTCGCGCAGGCGCGCACGAAAGGCGTCCCATTGCGAGACGCGTGTCACCATCGGCCCCGGTGGCAAAATGCCGACGCGCCACATTTTGCCCGCCGGTGTGGATGCCGGCTGCGCACGCACAGCGAAGGGCGCGGCGAGCGCGCTCGCCCCGAGGGCGGTGATGAAGTTGCGGCGATGGGTCATGTTGTGCTCCGTGCGCCGGTCAAAACCGGCGAGTGGTTGTGAATCAACTTCTTGTCCGTGTTGATCAACCATCGCAGTATCTGCGGTTTTCCAAACATCAACCACGCCCCGTGCGCCTGGCAAGCCGTCCCGCTTGACCACGCGCTGCAGCCAACAGCCGCGCCCAGTCATCGGGCGGATTGCCGCCATCGAGCATCTTGCGAAACACCCGGTAGGCGTCGTCGCTGCTCCCGTAGGCGCGCTTGGTGTCGGTGTCGTTGACCCACGCAAAGACGATGATTTTGCTGGTTGCGTGGTAGCGAAAAAACAGGCGGTATTGCTGATAAAAGGCCGAATCGACTTTTTTGAACCTAAACTGAGTCCTCCGCTCAAGAAACGCGATCAGCCAAGAAAACAGAATTCTAAGAGTCTGGCGCCGAAACAGGTTGCAAAGCCCGCGCCGGACTCGAAATGCAGAGTCATAATTGATAACTGATGAAAACGGCCCGCTAAATGCGGGCCGTTTTTTTATTGAGCTATCCGCAAGTTGTTTGGTGTGGAATGACGATGACACATCTGCGGATTAAAAATCCCTAGGCTCGGCGGCTACTGCTGAGCTAGCAATCCATTGAATCAATGATTGTTGCGCGGCACCCCAAAGGTCGCGTGGATCTTCTGGTACTTGACCGCGGGCTTCAACACCATGCCGTTTGAAAGCTCGTCAACGATGCCGCGCTGGATTTCCTGCCACGGCGTCTGGCTTTTCGGATACTTGTAGCCGCCCTTGGCCTTGAGCTTGGCATGGCGCTTGGCCAGCTCGTCGTCCGAGATCAGGATGTTGGCAGTGCGCTTTTTCAAGTCGATGCGCACCCGGTCGCCGGTCTTGAGGATGGCGAGGCCGCCGCCGGTGGCTGCTTCCGGCGAGGCGTTGAGAATCGACGGCGAACCTGAGGTGCCCGATTGCCGTCCATCGCCAATGCACGGCAGCGCGGTAATGCCTTTCTTGAGCAGATAGGCCGGCGGGCGCATGTTGGTCACTTCGGCCGCGCCGGGATAACCAATCGGGCCAACGCCGCGAATGAACAGGATGGTGTGGGCGTCGATCTTCTGTTTCGGATCGTCGATGCGGTGGTGGTAGTCCTCCGGGCCGTCGAACACGATTGCCTTTCCCTCGAACGCCATCGGATCGTTCGGGTTTGACAGATAGCGCTTGCGAAATTCCGGCGTGATGACGCTGGTCTTCATGATGGCCGAGTCGAACAAGTTGCCTTTCATGTTCAGGAAGCCGGCCTTCTTTTGCATCGGTTTGGCAAACGGGAAAATCACCTTGCGGTCACCGGTGAATTTGCCTTTGCAGTTCTCTGCCAGGGTTTTGCCGTTGGCGGTGCGCGCCGGTTTGATCCTGCCTTGTGCAACCAGCTCTGCCACCACGGCAGGCACGCCGCCGGCACGGTAGAAATCTTCACCGAGATATTCGCCGGCGGGTTGCAGGTTGACGATCAGCGGCAGGTCGTAGCCGTGCTTCTCCCAATCATCGTTGTTAAGCGCAACACCGATGTGGCGCGCGATCGCGTTCACATGAATCGGCGCATTGGTCGAGCCGCCGATCGCCGAATTGACGGCGATGGTGTTCTCGAAGGCGTTGCGCGTCAGGATGTCCGAAGGCTTCAGGTCTTCCCACACCATCTCGACGATGCGCTTGCCGGTCAGGTAGGCCATCTCCTGGCGGTCGCGATACGGTGCGGGGATCGCGGCGCTGCCCGGCAAGGTCATGCCCATCGCTTCGGCCAGCGCGTTCATGGTCGAGGCCGTGCCCATGGTGTTGCAGTGACCGGTCGAGGGGGCGGAGGACGCGACCAGTTTCAAAAACTGCGGGTAGTCGATCTTGCCCGCCGCCATCAGCTCGCGCGCTTTCCAGACGATGGTGCCCGAGCCGGTGCGCTCGCCATTGAACCAGCCGTTGAGCATCGGCCCCGAGTTCAGCGCAATCGCGGGAATGTCCACCGTTGCCGCCGCCATGATTTGCGCAGGCGTGGTTTTGTCGCAGCCGGTGGTGAGCACCACGCCATCAATCGGGTAGCCGTAGAGC
>JANNCZ010000262.1:0-4398 GCA_031387185.1 Burkholderiales bacterium | reverse complement strand
CGTACACAGATCAACGGCATGCCGCCACGGCAGATCAACGGCGTGCCGCCTCAGCCGTCGAGTCGCAGCCGCTATCCGCAGCAATCCAGCGCCGTGGCGGCGGCGCGAGACGAGTACACCGACGGGGCAGGGTTCGGCGAGGCAACACACGCCGCAGCCATTGCAGGGGGCACCAAGCGCGGGTTTGTCCGGCGCGGCCTTGTGCACCTGTATCACCTGCCACCCGGCATGCTCTGAAGAATGGCTCCCAGAGCCATTCCTGGCCGCATCTTCGACGCCTGCCGCCGGGCGCAGCGTGGCGCGCACGCGGCCACCACTTTGCCGTTGCTTACTTGGCAAACCACTCCCCGTGTGCACCGACGGCGGCTTTAAACGCGCCCTGCGTCAACTCGGCGTGTGCAGCGGCATCGCCCTTGAGATGCGCTTTCCAAAACGTCAAGCTCGCCCGCTCGATCAAGGGCGCATGCACGATGAGGTTTTGATTGGTCCACTTGCGCTCGGTCGGCTGGCCGTTGAACACCATGTGGTCGGCACCATTGAGCACCAGCAGATATTTGTCCGGCCCGGGCATGGCCTGATACGGCAAGGACCGCTCCTCGGGCGTGGTGTCGGTCAAAAACGGTACGCGGTCTTCAGTGCCGGTAAGGCTGAGAAAGGGAATCGCAATGCGGCCCATACGCTCGCGCGTGAGCGCCTCGGTGGGCTCGGGCGCAGGACTGAAGGCGATGGCAGCGCGAATCCGCGCATCGGGCACGATGGCCACCACGCCAAAGGTGGTGCGCGCGCCGAACGAATGGCCACTCATGCCGGTGTGCGCGATGTCAGCGCGCGCGAACAATGCATCGCCACTATTTTTGCGGCGGCTGATTTCATCGAGCACAAACTTCACGTCGGCCACCCGCAACGTGCCGTTCTCCACCGAGCTGGCGCGGCGCAACGCGGCAAAGCCCTGCAACGGGTTCTTGTCTTTCCACAGCGCTTCGTCACTGCCGTGATGCTGCATATGTACGCAGATAAAACCGTGCGCAGCCCACAGCCGCCCCCACTGTTCGCCGCCAGCGCGCGAACCACCCAAGCCGTGCGAAAACAGGATGACCGGCAACGCGCCCGGCGCATCGAGCGGCTCGTAAATGCGCACCGGCACAGCGCGGTTGCGCGCGCTGTCCTGCCAGTCTTGTTCGGTGACGCGCACGCTGGTGGCCGTGGTGGCCGTGTTGGCCGTGGTAGCCGCATTGGCTGCACCAACAGCGCGCACGCGCAGTGCTGAAGCGCACGCGGCGGTGCATGCGGCAGCGGACAACAAAAAGTGACGCCGTTTCATGCCGCTACTTTAACGGCTGCGGCGGCGGCTGTGTGTGACAGCTTGTAAGCATGCGCATCCGGGCATTGCCGGCGGGTATCGGCCTGAAACCCGCTCCAGGAGCGGCTCTCCGGACAGCATTGCGAAAAAACAGGCCGGGCAGGCCGGGCGGCGCGGCGCCATGCGCCGTCTCAGTGCCGTGCTGCGCTCCCGGGCGCCGGCGCGGCAAACAACTGTGCCGCATCGATGGCGTCAAACGCATACGCGAGATTGCAAAACTCGCAATTGACGCTGACCGCGCCCTGCTCCTTGACGATGCCATCGACTTCCTCGCGCCCGAGCGCCCGCAGCATGCCCGCCACCCGCTCACGCGAGCAGGTGCATTTGAATGCGGTGGCGCGTTCGCTGAACACGCGCAAATCGAACTCGTGAAACAAGCGGTGCACGATATCGCGCGGCGGCAGCATCAAGAGCTCGCGTGAAGTGATGGTCGAGGCCAGCGCTTCGGCGTCGGGCCAGCGGCTCTCGGCATCCACCTGCGCATGACCGCCCTCGCCCGGCAGCCGCTGGATCAACAAGCCTGCTGCACGGTTTTCATCCGCCGCCAAAAAGATGCGCGTGTCGAGCTGCTCCGAGCGCAGCATGTAGTTCTCCAGCGCTGCCCCGAGGTAGGCACCTTCGAGCGGCACCACGCCTTGATAGGCGTTTTGCGTGCCGGATGCCGCGCCACCCGCGTTGCGCGCGCCGCTCGATCCTCCGGTGCCACTGGTGCCACTGGTGCCACTGGCACCACCAGCGCCGCCAACACCACGCGCCCCCGCAGCGCTGTCCGCGCCGCCACCATCGAAGCCGCGCGCGTCGAGCGTGATCACGATCTTGCCGTCGCCCACCAGACTGGCGAGCGTATGCATCTCGTGGGCAGCCACCTCCTGCCACTGCGCTCCAAGCCTCGCGGTGGCGCGCAGCGTGAGATCAGCGTTGCACTCGACCACCATCAAGCGCACCGGCGCTTCGCGCTCGGCGGCCTGCGTTTGCAGGATCAGCTTGCCATCAAACTTGAGCGTGGACGACAGCAACGCGCTCGCCGCCATCGCCTCACCCAAGAGCGAGCGCACCGGCAGCGGATAGGCATGGCGCGTCAGCACCTCGCGCCAGCTTGCGTCGAGCGACACCACCGCGCCGCGCACATCGGCACCTTCAAACACGAACGGCAAGAGCACATCAGACACGTTGTTTTAGTCTTTCCAAAAAGCGCGCCAGTATAATCGACCGCTATCACAACGCTCACCGCAATCCGCACTTTTCAGAGGGAAATCGCATGAAAACCGCCGTGTTCGACCGCCTCGCCGACCTCAAACCCAAAGTCGGCCAGGAAGTGGCCGTGAGCGACTGGATCACCATTACGCAGGAGCGCATCAACCAGTTCGCCGAAGCCACCGGCGACCACCAGTGGATTCACGTCGACGGGGAGCGCGCCGGCAAATCCCCGTTCGGCACCACCATCGCCCACGGCTTCCTCACACTATCCCTCATCCCCTGTTTCGCCGAGCCATCGATCAAGGTCAAGTCGCTCAAGATGGGCATCAACTACGGCCTCAACAAAGTGCGCTTCATCAACCCGGTGAAAGTGAATTCACGCCTGCGCGGCCGCTTCACCATAAAAGCCTTCGACGACATCGAAGGCGGTGCGCAGGTCACCATGACGGTGACGATTGAGATTGAAGGGCAGGAGAAGCCGGCTTGTGTGGCGGAGAGTATCGCGAGGCGGTTTGAGTAGAGTGAGATTTGGATGGGCACAGGCTGAAGAGGCTTTCGTACCAAGAGTTTGCGGGGTACGACACAAGGAAAATCAACCAACGCGTGAATAATTTTTAACGAATTTTCCGATTAGGAAGTAAATATGATGGATGAAATGAAACGGCTTTCAGATTTCAAGCCCCTCCGTCGTGTTTCGCTTCCGGGAATCGGAGATCTCAATTGCTCTGGGCTAATTGTCCTAGTTGGCCCAAATTCTTCAGGTAAAAGCCAGTTCCTTCAGGACTTGCATGGACGTATTTCAGGCCAAGTGCGCCCACTGGTGGTTGCCAATGAAGTGCAGCTTGAGAAGCCACCACTGCAACCTTTTCTACGCTGCCTAGAGGACGAAGGATATTTCAGCACCTTTGAAGACGATGGAGGGGCCAAGCACTTGAGGCCGCTCACAATGTATCTCGGCTCAGGGCAGCCCGTCGGTCCAATTCAGCCGCATCAAGCGCAACAATGGCACGATGCTTTTACACCTGAAGATCCTAGTTTCACGCGTCGAGGGAGCGACTGGCTAGGCTATTTTGGTCGACTCTTAGTCACGGCCTTGTTTCTAGATAGACGTCTTACGGCATTGAATTCTGCCGGGCTTATCGATTTTCAGGCACAACCACCACAACATGATCTTCATGCCCTGTTCCTAAACGATAGAGCTAAAGAACTCCTGTATATGGAAATTCTTGAGTCATTCGGCAGAGCGGTTTGGCCGGATATTTCGAGAGGGAGCACTATTTCTCTAAAGGTCAGTGACGAAGGGACGTTGCCCACCGACGCAGATCGCTTATCGCACCAAAAAATGGCGGCGTTGAGATCTATGGAAACTGAAGGCGATGGCATGAAGTCGTATGTCGCCACTTGCGTCGCTTTATTGCTCGGGCGGCGGCCTGTTTGCCTAATCGACGAACCAGAAATGTGTCTTCATCCACCTCAAGCGTATAACCTAGGAAGGTTCATTGGACGATATGGTGCGAGCCTTGACAGCACTACATTTATAGCAACACACAGCAGCCATCTCCTACGCGGAATAATTCAGACGGCACAGCAGGTACAGATCGTCCGGCTCACGCGCAGAGACCGAGTGTTCTCAGCGCACCTCGTCCCAGCGTCAGATCTTGCGGACGCGCTCACCCGTCCAACCCTTAGAGCTGAAGCAGTTCTTGACGGAATATTCTCCCAAGCGGTTGTCGTAGTTGAAGCCGATGGAGATCGGCTCGTCTACCAAGCGGTGTGGGAAACACTCCGTGATGGCTTCAGAATGGATTTGCACTTTTCCACCGTTGGTGGTACGGGCGGGA
>JANNCZ010000256.1:0-10642 GCA_031387185.1 Burkholderiales bacterium | reverse complement strand
CCATCAGTCCACCGGCCACCGCCCTGGCGCGAATCCGCGCAATATCTAGCCCGCGCCCGTCGTCCTCGAATACCAGGATGAATTCGTTGCCCTCCTGCCGAGCCGACAAACCGATCTGCCCGATCTCGCTCTTGCCTGCCGCCGAGCGCCCCTGGGGATCCTCGAGGCCGTGTGCGATGGCGTTGCGCAACAAATGTTCGAACGGACCGGCCATGCGCTCCAGCACCGAGCGGTCGATCTCTACCTGGGTGCCCTTGATGTCGAGGTTGGCGCGCTTGCCCAACTCTTTCGCAGTCTGGCGCACCACGCGATAGAGGCGCTCCGCCACGTTATTGAACGGCACCATGCGCACGCGCATCAAATCATTTTGCAGATCGCGGTTGAGGCGGTTCTGCGCCAGCAGCGCAGCATCGGCATCATCGAGATTGCGCAGCAAGTTTTGCTGCACAGTCGCCACGTCGTTGACCGACTCGGCCATCATGCGCGTGATTTCCTGGAAGCGCGAGAAACGGTCGAACTCCAGCGGATCGAACGACGCGTGCTTCTCCTCAACTTCGCGCTGGCGCGACTGCATCTGCGATTCAGCGGCAATTTCAATTTCGCGCAACTGCGCACGCAAGCGGATGAGGTTCTCGGTCAAATCCTTGAGACCGCCCTTGATGGCGCGCATTTCGCCTTCGATCCGCGAACGGGCAATCGCCACTTCACCAGCCTCGTTTACCAGACGATCGATCACATCGGCGCGCACGCGCAGCATGGCGCGCGCATCTTCTGCTGCCTTGGCTGCGGTGCCGAGCGGCGCGGCAGCAGGCGCACCAGCCGCAGCAGAAGCTGCGGACGCAAGTTCTGCCCCGGTGTCTGCGGCGGTGTCAGCAACAGCCACCGGTGCCGCCGCGTCAAATGCCTGCACGAGTTTGGACGCATCGTCCTCAGCCAACAAGGCGCGTCCGGCGTCTGCCACGCGCACGCGCGCTGCCGGATCAAACGTCTTGATCTGTTCGACCAGCATGGTGAGACGGTCGAACGAGGAGAACAATCCCTCAAAAATGGCTGGCGGAATCGACGGCAGCTGCATCGTGTTGTCGACGCGCGTTTCCATGCTGTGCGTCAATTGGCCCAGCGCCATCGCGCCCGCCATGCGCGCGCTGCCCTTGAGCGTGTGCAAGGAGCGCTGCAGCCCCTGCGCATTGCCGCCTTCCGCCCAACCGCGCAACTGCTCGCCAATCTGCGGCATCAGCTCGTTGGCTTCTTCGAGGAAGATCGGCAACAACTGGTCATCAATCTCGTCATCGAGGCGCTCCTGGCGCCGCTCATTGGTGTCGAACCCGCGCGCGCGCAACTCGTCGTCGGTCGGCATGCCGCCGGCTGCGCTGGTAGCAGCGCTCGCTGCGGCTGCATTCACCGGAGCGCTCGATGCCGGCGCAGAGGTCAGCGCCGCAGCCGCGAAGCTGGCTGCGAGTGCGCCGCCAGCGGCGGCGAGAATCGTGTGATCACCCAGGTCGGGCGCCGGGGGCATAACAGGCGCAGCGGCGGTCACCGGGAGCGCGGTGTCTGCGACGGCGTCATCCATGAAGCGCAGGGACAACTCGGCAGGCGGCTCCTCAGGCGCAGCGGCCGGCATGGGCGCGGACGGCAGCGCGATGTCTTCGATGCGGAACGAAAATCCACCACCTGCGTCATCTGCCGCAGCGATCACGGGAGCCATGTCAGGGGCCGCTGCGCTGGGCGATACGCCGCCTGCCGCGTCAGTAATCGACGCGAAAAACGCATCGACAGACGGCATCTCTGCTGCCGGCGCAGGGGGCTGCGGCTCGCCCAGTGACTCAACATGAAAGGAGAAATCCGGCGTGAACATGGGCGCCGCCGCCGGTGGCGGTTCTGCAGCAGGCGCCCCTGCGCCAAGCGACGCAAAATCAATCTCCGTATCGAACGCGGGTACCGCCGCCTCAGAAGCTGCCATCGGTGGCGTGTCAGTTGCTGCAGCAGGGCTGGTGTCCCTCCCGGTCGGTAGCACAAACCCCGCGAGCAGCGCGTCAGGCGGCTCGGCGTTCGCGGTCTCCTCTGCGGCAGATGACCACTCTGCACGCCGCATTTCAAGCTGCGCTTCGAGATCGTCTGCCGCAGGCGGCGCACGCAACTCACGCACGGCCAGCAGCATGGCATCGAGCGCCTTTGCCGAGTCGCGCGCAAGCGTGAGATCGGCTTCCCCAAAAGTGACGCCACTGCCCTTCGCGGCCAGCAGCATGCGCTCAAATGCGCGGCCAAGCGAATGCAGTTTTTTGAAATTCACTGTGCCCGCGATACCGGCCAGTGTGTGCGCGGCGCGCACCAGTTCGTCTCGCGGCGGCTGCGGCTCGGCTTCCAGCAACGCCACTTCACGCTGCACGGTGTCGAGATGGGTACCGGCTTCGTCGACAAAAATGGTGTATAGCCCGCGGCTGACGCGAATGTCACCAATGGTGATCGTTGGATCGGGCGGTGTTGCGGGCGTTAGGGGCGTTACCGCCTCCGGCGCTGCCGCCTGTGTTGTGGCGGCTGCTGCACCCGAGGCTGCCATGGCCGCACCAGCCACACCGGCCGCACCAGCCACACCGGCCACACCAGCCCCACCAGCCGCGATAACCGGCATCACCGCAGGCGCAACGGGCGCCGCAGGAGGTGCAGAAGCAGCGGCCACTGGTGGCAGCGGCGCTGCAGGTGCACTACCGGAGGCCTCAAATTTTCCGCCGCTGCGCACCCGCTCTGCAGCGGCAATCAAAGGCTTTGCATCGGCGGACGATGTTGCCTGCGACGACAAGTCTTTGACCCAGCGCACGAACAACTCGCGGCCCGCTTCGATCAGGCCGAGCAGGTCGGCGTTGGCCGGCTTCTCGTCCTGCATCCACTGATTCATGGTCTGCTCGACGCTCCACGCGGCGTCGCCAAAGCGCATCAAACCCACCATGCGGCCACTGCCCTTAAGGGTGTGGAACGCACGACGAATGGTGGTCAGATACTCTTTATGTCGCGGATTGGCCTGCACCAAACCGTGGTGCTCGCCAATCGTGCCGAGGACTTCCTCAGCTTCTTCGAGGAAGATGGCGAGCAACTCCGCATCGACCGCCTCTTCCGGCACGGCCTCGGGAAGCAGCACCGCTACCGTTGGGGCAGCAGCCGCCACTGCCGGCCGCGCAGGCGCGATCTTCGCCATCGCTTGATCAATGTTCGTGAGGCCAGCTGGCACGCCACCAGCGGCAACCGTAGTGACGTCGACCCCCGCCATCTGAATGGCCGCCAGCACATCCGCTGCGCTCAAACGCAGTGATGGGTCATCGACCAGATCGGCGTCATTTTTGATTGCTTCAAGGGACGCCTTGAGCTCGGCAGTCAGCACGGCATCCTGCGGTTCCTGGCGCCAGGCATCAAACAGCGTGCGGGCATCGCGCTTCTCTTGTTCGAGCTCGGCCTCCACACTGCCTTCAAGCGTGCCATCTGCCGCGTCTGACGCCGGCAGCGCCGCCCCATCTGGCGCGTCATCATCCATTTGCGCCGCACCGCCGCGCGTTTTACCCGCGGCGTCACCGGCAGGGCGCGCGACCTCATCGTATTCCACGTTGCCATGCTGCATGGCATCGACATAGAAGCCCAGCACCGACAAGGTGTTGGCAACGCGCTCGAAATCGGCCTGCTGCGGCGCGTAGTCTGCTTGCGCAAACCGTGCAATATCAATCTGGCAGCTTTGCAGCGCGGTGACCGCCTTGTCCGAACCGAGAATCGTGAGCGCCCCCTGCACCTGGCGAATTTGTTTGTCCAGCCCCGGCAACTCACCACGCTGCGTTGCGTCACGGAAGAACGCATCAAGCGCGCTTTCGATACCGCCAAGATTGGATTTGATCTCGCTGACCACCTGCGCCATCAGCAGGCGCTCCTGCGCCTTGCGCGTCATCTCGTCGAGCAGGGCAACTGACGGCAGGTTGGCGGTCTGCCCCGCCAGACTGGCCTTAAGGCGCGCCGCCATGGTCGCAACCTGCGTAACGAATTCGTCGCCCAGGCGCGCAAAATTGTCCGTCGCATTTTCGGCCAGCAGCAGCGCCGTTGCCGTCTCGATGGCAATCGCTTCGGTCACCTTGGCAGGGTTCTCCGAGACCCACACCGTGACCGCCGAAATGGCGTTGACCAGGCGGCCAAACTCGGCGTGGCCGAGCGCCGTAGTCTTCTCTTTGAGTTGCCCGGCCTGCTCGCGAAAGCCGCTCAGTTCGTGGGTTTGGCCGGCAGAAAATTTATTCCACTTGTCTTTCGCCGCCGCCAGAATTTCGCGAATCGCGCGCAACACAGCTTCCTGCGGATGCGCAGCTCCACTGGCCGGCGCGAGCGCAGTGGGTACCACACCCTCAAGGCGGTAAAACGCACGCAGCTCTTTCACCGCGCCGCCACCGGCGCGGCTCTTGGCTACAAAATACAGCGCGTCGCGCATCAAGCGCTGCGCCACATTGGGCGAACCTTCCATCAAGCGCTTCATCTGCATATCGATGCGCGCGCACAGGCGCTTGACGTCGAGATCCACCGCACCCGCGCTCTCTTGCAGGGTTTCGGCAAAGCCGGTGGTGATCCACCAAAACGCGCGATGTTGCGGCACCGCCTGCGTGCGCTCAATCGCACGCACGGCTTCGCCCATGTCCTTGAGTGCCGCCGGATCAGCGCTGTTACGCAACCAGCGCAGCAAACCGCTCTGGAAGCGGCGCCGTTGCGCCATCACATGCTCGCGCATGTCGGGCGGAACCTCGGGCGCTTCGCGTTGCGGTGGACGTGCCGAGAGATCGGGGAAGAACAGATCCGACTCTGCAATGCGCTCCGCACCGCGCGCCTGCATCACCGCCTTGTAGGCGGGGAACAGCCTTACTGGCTGGTGCGATGCGCCGTCCACCAATTCGTTCAGATACACCGGCAACGAGGTGAAGGCCAGCATCAGCGCTTCAGCACGCGCAGCGTTAAGTTCCAATGTGCTGGCTTCCGCACCTTCCAGTATGCGCTCACATTCTTCGGTCAGCCGGGTCACGCCCTCGAGTCCGACGATTTCGAGCGCGCCGTGCGCCTGGTGCAAATGGGTTTTGCAGAATTTGATCTGGGTGGAATCAGCGGGATTGGCGCGATAGGCAGCCAGCGCCACACCAGCTCTCGCCAGCGCCTGCTCGATTTCCCCTTTGACCCACGTTAGCGGGCCGATGTCGAATTCTGCTGCTGCACCCATTCGATTCTCCGCAGTCCTGCGCTCCTGCTTTCCTTCACCTACCCTCGCCCGCCATCACCGGCGAGCCCTGCTAACCTTACGCAACCTCGTTACGCCACCTTGAAGCCCGACACCGACGCCTTGAGCTCCTGCGCCAGCGCAGCAAGCTGCCGCACCGACTCGGCGGTTTGCCGGGTACCCGTCGCCGTCTGCTCGTTAATCTTGAGGATGCCCTGAATGTTCTGCGCCACTGCGCCGGCCGACTGCGCCTGTGCCGAGGTCGTGGTCGAAATGTTGTCAATCAGCCCCGACAACTGGCGTGACACCTGGCCGATTTCGGACAGCGCCTGACCGGCGGCATCAGACAGCTTGGCGCCCTCGACCACACCCTGCGTCGACTGTTCCATGGCGGAGACCGCATCCTGGGTGTCGGTCTGAATCGTCTTCACAATCGCGCCGATCTGCTTGGTCGCCTCGGCCGAGCGTTCTGCCAATCGCTGCACCTCTTCGGCCACCACCGTAAAACCGCGGCCCGCTTCACCGGCGGAGGCCGCCTGAATCGCCGCGTTGAGCGCCAGCACATTGGTCTGTTCAGTAATGTCGGAAATCAGTTCAACGATCTCGCCAATCTCTTGCGAGGATTCACCGAGGCGCTTGATGCGCTTCGAGGTTTCCTGAATCTGGTCCCGAATCTCGTTCATGCCCGAGATCGAGTTCTGCACCGCGGCCATGCCTTTTTCGGCAGCCGTCAGCGACTGGCGCGCCACGTCGGCGGACTGTTTGGCACCGGCCGAGACCTCGTTGATGTCGCTTGCCATTTTGAGCACTGACTCGCCGGTCTGCCGAATCTCGGTCGACTGTTTGTCCTGTGCCGTGAGCAGCATCGCCGAGGTGCGCTGCGCATTCTCGGATGCGGTGGTCACCTGCGCGGTCGCCTGGTTGATGCGCAACACCACGTTGCGCAGCTCTTCAATCGTGAAGTTCACCGAGTCGGCAATGGCGCCGGTAATGTCTTCGGTCACCGTGGTCTGCACTGTCAGGTCGCCATCGGCCACCTCGGCCAATTCGTTCATCAGCCGCAAAATGGCTGCCTGGTTCTGGTCGTTGAGCTGCTTGGCGGCACCCTCCTGCTTTTGCGCCTCTTCGCGGCGGCGTTCGGCTTCCTGCTCGCGCGCCTCGGCTTCGAGTTCGCGTGCGCGCTGGTCGGCGCGATAGACCTGGAACAGCATGAAGATAACCGCAATCGCCAGCAAGGCCAGCACGCCCATGAAAACGAAATTGATGTTGCGCGTCCTGATCTCGCTTTGCAGCGACGCATCGAGTTCAGTCAGCGAATCCTTGAATTTTTCATTGTCATTGAAAATGTTGAGCGCGGACTGCTTGGCGTTGACCAGACGCTGCATATTGCCAAGGATGCCTGACACTGAAGCCTGGTAACCGGCAAACGATTTTTCCAGATCGGCGAGGCGCTCCCTGGACTCGGCATCAGTCACCGCTGCCAGACGCAGTGCCTCGTTGCCTTTGGTCAGAGCCGCCAGCAAATCCCGGAACGTATTTGTATCTTTCCCGAGCAGGAAGGCTACTTCAGGGTCAATCGTGTCGCCGGCCACCAGCGCATTCGCATTTTTTGCCATGCGCTGCGTCAGCATCACCAACTGGCCGGCAGCGGTCACTTCGCGTGCATTGGCACCGCCCTGCTGGCGCAATGCGGCGACCTGCTCTGCCAGTTCCAGCAGTTGCGGATTGTTGGTGTTGATGGCGCGAATCGACTGGCCCAACTGCGTCAGATTGCGCTGCTGCTGCAGCACCACCGTCGCATTTTTCTCGGTGCGCTCCCACTCCACGCGCACCTTGTCGAGCACGGTATTGACGGTACCCGGCAGGCTTACCTTGCTGTCCCCCTCGCCCGCCAGCGACTGCAGGTTGGCAGCGATGCGGTCACGGCTTTGCTGCAACTGGGTGAAGCCCGCACTATTGCCCTGCACTGCATTCGGCACTGCCTTGGCCAGGCGCTGCGAGTGCATCAGCGTTTCACCGGTGATCGACACACCGGCGGTGAGCTGGCTGGCTTGATTGATATCGATGGCAATCACAATGGCGAGCGCGGCAAACACCGCGAGCAGAGCCGTGGCCAGTGCAGCGTATTGCTGTGCGACCGGCAGTTTGCCAATGAGCGGCAGGCCAGACCCGCCACTGCGTGGCGCCGCCGCCTTGGCAGCAACCGTGTCAGGGCCCGCTGCTGGCGCTTTGCCCGCTGCGGCATGCGCCGCTTGCGCCGTCTTGTCTGCCTTACCCTTGCCCAAGGGAAGTTTGATGCCTAGTGCCATATTGACTCCTTCACCACACCATATTCAACGGGTCAAGCGACGTACAAGCTGATTTATGATTTACAAGCGGATTTACAAGCGCTGTAAAGCCAAGCAAGCAGCAAGTGCGCCAGTGCGCAGAAGCAATTCTCCACGCTTCTCTGCACTTCTCACTTACCGCTCACACACCCACATTCAAAAATTCCGGCGCCTCGATCAATTGCTCCATCTTCAGTTCACGCCACATGCGCATCTGCGCTGCGGCACCTGCCGCACCCGGCAGGGTCTCGTGCCATACCGGCCCAAACCACGCAGCGGCGGACGCGCGCTCATCGGCATCATGACGCGCCTGCAAGTCGCGCGCATTGCGCAGCCCCAGCATGCGGGTCACCAGCAAAGCGGCGTTGATGCCAAAGCGCGGCCCGGCCAGTACCAGGCGCGCGTCACTGCCGCGCACCGTGGGTTCACCGCCTGCATAGGCCGAAAAATCGACCACGCTGAAGAGTCCCCCGCGAATGTTCGCCACACCTGCGTACCAGGACTTGGTCAGCGGCACGGGCAACACCTCAGGCAGCGGCAGCACCTCGCCCGCATCATCCAACGCCACCAGCCAGTTCTGATTGCCACACTGCACCCCCAGGCGCGCAGCCGCAGTTTGCCCGGTCTTGGCCGACGACAAGCGCTGGGCCAATTCCTGCTGAAACTGCCGGAGGCTGATTTTGGTGGCCATGAGGGGAACTGGGCGATGCAGAAACGGGACGTGGGTGGGTTAACTGTGTGGCTGGTTGGCTAACTGCGCGGGCTAGCCGAGCGCCGCGATCTTGCTCAGCAGATCTTCCGGATTCACCGGCTTGACCAGATAGTCCTTGGCACCCTGGCGCACGCCCCAGACCTTGTCGGTTTCCTGGTCTTTGGTGGTACACATGAAGATCGGAATGTGCGCCGTCTCCGGCGCCTTCGAAATCTGCCGCGTCGCCTGGAAACCGTTGAGGCCGGGCATCACCACGTCCATCAGGATGAGGTCAGGCAACTCCACTTTAGCGCGTATAACGCCGTCTTCCCCGTTCTCGGCGGTGACCACATTGAAGCCTTTTTTGGTCAACAGATCTTGCAGGAAAAAACGCTCGGTCGGCGAGTCGTCAATGATCATGATTTTCTTGATGGGCATGGTGCTCTGTCCTTCTCAAACAATTAAATGTAGTAAAAAACCGGTAACCCGCCCGCGCCGCAAAACAGCGTCGCGCTGGCCACCGTCACCGCCGTCACACTTGCCGGTTAGAGTGCGTTGCCACGGTTTTGAGCAGGCTGTCCTTGGTGAACGGCTTGGTCAGATATTCATCGGAACCCACCATGCGCCCGCGTGCTCGATCAAACAATCCATCCTTGCTCGAGAGCATGACGACGGGCGTTGCGGAAAATTTGGGGTTCTTCTTGATCAGTGAGCAGGTCTGGTAGCCATCGAGCCGCGGCATCATGATGTCGCAAAAGATGATGGCCGGCGCATGATCGGCAATTTTGGAGAGGGCGTCAAAACCGTCCTCCGCCAGAATGACCTCGCACCCGGCTTGCTTGAGAAAAATCTCCGCGCTGCGGCGGATGGTATTCGAATCATCGATCACCATCACTTTGATGCCTGCCAGATTGGTTGCGTCAGCCATCCCCAAAGCTCTCCGCTGGTTGCCGGCCCGCCGACCTGGCGTACCCGCTTGCCGGCCTGCCTTTTGCGCTGTGGCTGCGCACCTGAAAGGCAAGCCTGCCGAATCCCGGTTGATCCTGCTTCCCCGCTTCTTCCTGACGGTTCCCAAATAGTATTTTTGCGATTCCCGGTCAGTCAGACATGCATTGTAGTACGCCAGAGGCAAATGCCTATGACTATGTCATATTTCGGTCATCTCAAAATCTTCCTTGCGCGCGCCGCATTCGGGACAGGTCCAATTCATCGGGACATCGGCCCAGCGCGTGCCGGCGGCAATCCCCTCATCGGGTGCCCCGTGTTCCTCCTCGTACACCCATCCGCAGATCAGGCACATCCAGGTCTTGTAGCTGTTTTCCATGTCATTTTTCGTTGTGAGAGACGCATCGCGCGGATGCCATTGCATCAACCAGCACCGCCTTGAGCGTAGCAATTTCGCTAGAATGCAAATTCTAGCATTTGCCCCCGCCTTGGCCGGCTGCATTGACGCCTGCATTGACGCCTGTGTTGGCTCCGGTCAGGCTTGGCCGGGCTTGCCGTCCGTGCCCTTGCCGTCCCTGTTGGTCTGCACGCGCCACACTTCTCCCTCCCTCTTCGCGTGCCTCTCATTTCCTCCCGGTCTCCCACCCCCTCCATCGTGCTGGTGTTCGCCGGCTCCGACCCTTCCGGCGGTGCCGGGCTGCAGGCCGATTTGCTTACGCTGGCCGGGCTGGCCTGTCATGGCCTGTCCGTCGTCACCGCCATCACGGTGCAAGACACTGCACGCGTCACTGGCGTTGATGCGGTCGACGCCGGCTGGGTCGAAGACCAGGCACGCCAGTTACTCGAAGACATGCGTGTCGATGCGTTCAAGATCGGCCTCATCGGCAGTGTCGAAAACGTCTCGGTAATTGCCGAAATCGTCTCCGACTACCCGGACATTCCGCTGATCCTCGACCCTGTACTCGCGGCCGGCAACGGCGACGAACTGGCCAGCGGCGAACTCATTGCCGCCATGCGCGACCTGTTGATCCCGCAAACCACCGTGCTCACGCCCAACAGTCTCGAAGCGCGGCGCCTGGTGTCGCGCGACCCGGACGGCGAGCAGCCGTCACTCGAAGCCGCCGCCGAGGCACTGTTGCAGATGGGCGCTGAATATGTGCTCATCACCGGCACGCATGAGAACTCGGCACAGGTGGTCAACAATCTCTACGGCCCGCTGCCGGCCCACGAGCCGCAGGATGAAGAAGGCAGCGGTGCTGACGCGCCCGATGGCATGCAGCGCCATGCGGTGGGTCTGGTGCGCAGCGATGCCTGGACGCGCCTGCCCGGCAGCTATCACGGTTCCGGTTGCACACTTGCCTCGGCCATCGCCGCGCTGATCGCGAATGGCGAAACCATACCCGACGCCGTGCGCGCCGCGCAGGAATACACCTGGCACGCGCTCAAGGCCGGCTT
>JANNCZ010000232.1:0-2122 GCA_031387185.1 Burkholderiales bacterium | reverse complement strand
CGCGGCGATCAACAGCAGATAGAGCAGCGCATGCACCGCGCCTGACGCTGCTTGTTGCCAGATCGGCATCGATGCTGGCTGCGCGGGCGGCGCGTGCGTGATGCGCCAGACAATGCGCATCACGGCCAAGGTAAACACGCTCACGCCAATCCACTTGTGATACGCGTAGTAGGTGAGCTTTTGCGGGCTGAACTTCAGGCTGACCATGTACAGGCCAAGCGCGAAGCCGCAGATCAAAAGCAGCGCGATCAGCCAGTGCAACAGGATGGCGATGCCGCTGTAGCGGGCAGGAACTGGGGCGGGCATAGTCTGGAGAGGCGCTTCCACCAACGGTTTCTAGGCAGTTGCGAGGGCGTGTCGGGCAAGGCGCAGAGCGCGAATCTTACCGCGCCGGTCTGATTCGTGGCAGGATGCGCGCTTCGCCGCCAAGCGGCACACGCTGCCCGAATCGCCCATGGACGCCATCACCCTCGCCGTCATCCAAAGCGGCCTCAACCAGGTCTGCAATGAAATGGATTTGGCCTTCGTGCGCGCGGCGTTTTCGCCGGTGATCGCAGAGGCGCTGGATCGCTCCGATGGCATCTACCATCGTGGTGGCTGTGTGGGCAACGAAGAGATGCGCGGCGGCGAACTGATTGCGCAGGGCGAGCTGGGCTTGCCAGTGTTTGTCGGCACCATGCAGTTTTCAGTCGAGGCGGTGATCGAGCGCGTCAAGAATTTGACCTTGCCACTCAATGAGGGCGATGTCTTCATCCTCAACGACCCTTACCTCGGCGGCACCCACTTGATGGACGTGAAGTTCGTCAAGCCGTTCTTCTATCAGGGCAAGCTCTGGTGCTGGCTTGCCAACACCGGCCACTGGCCCGACACCGGTGGCATGGTGCCGGGTGGGTTCTCGGCCAATGCGACCGAGGTCGAGCAGGAGGGCCTGCGTCTGCCGCCGGTCAAGCTCTACAAGGCCGGTGTGCTCGATGAAGAAATCCTTTCGATCATTCTCTCCAACATCCGCGTCGCGGATCAACGCATCGGCGACATCAAGGCGCAGGCCGCCGCATTGACCACGGGCGAGAAGCGCCTCGCGGGCTTGCTCGACCGTTACGGCGCAGCCGAAGTCGATGCTGCCATCGTCGAACTCAAGCGCCGTGCAGCAGCGCAAATGCGCGCGAAGATTGCGACGATTCCCGACGGCGTTTACGAGGGCGAAGCCTTTGTCGATTCCGACGGTGTGGTCAATGAGCCGCTGCGCATTGCCATGAAAATCACCAAGAGCGGAGGCGGCGCGTTGACTGGCGGCAGCGCGGCCGACACGCCCGCACACCTGGACGCGGGCAACGCGCAGGTCAAACTCAGTTTCGATATGAGCGGCTCATCGGCGCCGTGCCGCGGCCCGATGAACAGCGTGATCGCGACTACCAAGTCGTCGATTTACCTCGCCGTCAAGCATGTGTTCCCCGAGGTGCCGATCAACGCGGGTACCTTCGCGCCACTGGAGATCATCGATCCCCACGATACGTTTTTGTACGCCAAATATCCGCGCCCGGTGTCGGGCTGCGCGGCCGAGGTCAGCCAGCGCATTGCCGAAGCAGTGTTCGCCGCGCTGGCCAAGGCGATTCCACAGCAGCTGTTCGCGGCGCCCGCCGGCACCAGCGGCAATCTCGGCGTGGGCGGCACTGACCCGAAAACGGGCCAAGCCTATGTGATGTACGTGATCTCCGGCGGCGGTTACGGCGGCAGCCCGCTGGGCGACGGCCTCTCGAACGGTTGCTCGACCATCGGCATTTCGAAGACCACGCCGGTGGAGATCATGGAGCAGCGTTACCCGGTATTGTTCGAAGAATTTTCATTGCACGAAGGCTCGGGCGGTGCGGGCGAGCACCGGGGCGGCTTCGGCGTCAATTACAAGATTCGCATCCGCCGTGGTGAAGCCGTGGCGTCAATGGTGATGGATCATGGCCGCACCGGGCCGCAAGGCGCGGCGGGTGGTGGCGACGGCGGCGTCAACACGGTGATGCTGGTGCGCGATGGGGATCAATATGTGCCGCCGCATTTGTCGAAGGACCAGAGCATTGCGCTCAAAGAGGGCGATCTGATTTGCGTCTCGACGCCCGGCGGCGGTGGCTTC
>JANNCZ010000163.1:0-3557 GCA_031387185.1 Burkholderiales bacterium | reverse complement strand
CCCCGCCGCAAAGCGCCGCCGCGACAAACTTCAAGCTGACATTGTGCAGGCGCTGATCGACGAAGGATTAATATTCGCGCCGGCGCAGAAGATCGCTCGCAGCAACGCGAAGCGCGCCACGTGATTTGCGCGATCGTGCTTGGGTGCCTGGGTGCCGGGGCACCCGGTATTCAGGCACTCAGCCGATAAACCCGCGAATCAGCGCATTGACCCGCGCCGGCTGCTCGTGAATCACCCAGTGCGTGCCGTCTTCGATACGCTCGATGGTGAGATCGGGAATGTACTCATCGAGGCCATCAAGCTGGGGCGGCAGCAGCGCTTCGTCGCGCATGCCCCAGATCACCAGCGTGGAGACGCGCACGGTCACCATCTCTTTGGGGAAGATCACCGCGCTTGCGCCCGGCTCGGACTCCGTCGCGGGAAACAAGGGGGAGGCGCGATACAGGTTGAGGCCGCCGGTGAGGCCGCGGCGCCAGCAGGCGCGATACTCTGCTTCCACTGCGGGCGTGAACCACTCCGCCCCTTGGCCAATGCCGCTGATGAATTTGGGCATGCGCGCGTAGTCGTTCTCGCCGAGGATGCGCTCGGCGTCGGGCCGGCGCAGCATGTTCATGTAGGCACTGGCCTTGATCTGCGCCGGGCTGTGCGTGAGGTCACGTGCGAACAGCGCCGGATGCGGCGAGTTGATGATGATGAGCTTCTCGACCAGGTCGCGATGCTGCGCAGCGAAGTTCCAGGCGATGGCGCCACCCCAGTCGTGCGCGACCAGGATGCAGCGCGCATGGCCGAGGTGCTTGATGAGCAGGCGCAGGTCTTCTACCAGATGCTTGGCTCGGTACTTCTCTACTTCGGGCGGTTGATCCGAGAGGTTGAAGCCGCGCAGGTCGGGGGCGACAGCGTAGTGGTCACGGCCAAATTCTTCGAGCTGGTTGTGCCACTCGACCCAGAACTCGGGGAAGCCGTGGATGAACAGGATCAGCTTGCGCTGCGCATCTCCGCTCGATGCGACATGCAGGCGCATGCCGTTGGACAGCACGGCATCGTCATGGCGGATCGTCATGCGCGGGGGGCCATGCGCTGCGCCGCGCTGCGGTCAGGCGCCGCGCAACTGCGCGCGCAGGTCTGCGCCGACTTCGGGCCGCGCCGCAAACGGATCAGGCGGATTACGCATCTCGACAATCGCCTTCATGCGCGTCTCGACATTGCCGAGCGCGTGCGGGTGCGAGTAAATGTAAAACTGGTTCGCGGCCACCGCTTCAAACACCGCCTCGGCCACCTGCGAGGCCGACACCTTGCCCTTGGTGACTGCCTTCTCCGACTGCGCGCGTGCGATTTTTTGTGACGCGGTGAGCGGTGCGTTGCCGGCGAGCGCGGCGGGACGGTTGCGATCCGATTTGTGGATGCCGGTCGGCACGAAATACGGACACAACACCGAGCACGAGACCTGGTTCGTCATCAGGTTCAAGTCCTGATACAGGGTCTCGGTGAGCGCCACGACGGCGTGTTTGGAGACGTTGTAAATGCCCATGTTGGGGGCGGTGAGCAGGCCGGCCATCGAGGCGGTGTTGACGATGTGGCCCTCGAAGGATGCCTCTTTTTTGGCCGCTTCGAGCATCAGCGGCGTGAAGATGCGCACGCCGTGCACCACGCCCCAGACGTTGACGCCAAGCACCCATTCCCAATCGCGCTCGGTGTTCTCCCACACCAGGCCGCCGGTGCCGCCGACGCCGGCGTTGTTGAACACCAGGCTGGGCGCACCGAAGCGCTGCATCGTCGCATCCGCCAGCGCCTGCACCGCTTCGGCCTTGGAGACATCGGTCTTCACGGCCAGCACTTGCGCACCGAGCGCTTCAAGCTCTGCGCGCGTCTTGTCGAGCGCATCCTGCTGCACGTCGGCAATCACCACGTTCATGCCGAGGCGCTGCGCGATGAGTGCGAATTCACGACCGAAGCCACTGCCGCCGCCGGTGATGACGGCGGTTCTGCCTTTGAAAGTTTTCACCTGGGATCCTCTAATTTTCGAACTGCACATCTACCTGCAGCAACGCACCACTTGGGTTGTGACCACGCCAAGCATACCAGCGCACTGCCGCACATCAGTTGGCCTCGAAGTAGAGCGCTACGCGATCCGTCGTCCAAATCGGCACGCCGGTCCCAAAGAAATCCGTATCTTCGGTCCACACCGGGCAGCCAATCACCATTGCACACGCCAGCACGGGCCAATCATCTGCGTCGCTCATGCCGCTTTGGCCTTGGCACCCTTGATCTGAGCCGGCTTTTTGCGTGCCACCTTGAACTGCGCCAATACATCATCGGCATCCACGCCGTGTGCGGCCAGCAATCGATCGAGATTTTTGCTCGCCTTTTTAAGCGCCGCCACCTGTGCGTCCGCTTGCCCCTGGGCCGGAATGAAGTAACCCACGGTCTGCCCATGCCGCGTCACCGCCACCGGTGTGCTCGATGCAATGAATCCGGCCAGATCAGAGCGAAACTCCCGGATGCCTACTTTTGCGGTTTCCATGCGAATCGTCTCCAGCGATAAACCTGCATTAAATGTGAATCAATGTGTACACATTTTATGCCCTCGCACCCGCCAACGCAAGTACATGGACAACCCTGCCATTCCAGAAAAGAAATAGGCGAGAATCGAAGACCGTTGGTACAAGCGCCTGTCACGCGAATTCACTCCAGGACGCCCGGTCCATGCGCCTTTGCGGCCAGGTCAGTTGAGAAAACTGTTGTTCTCGGCCAGCAATTTCTCATACAGCAAGTTGAATTGAAACCAGCCCGCGTAAGGCACACCGATCGCGCTGTAGGCCTGCTTGCAGGCTTCTTCGGGCACGGTGCGCAGGGGCTGGCCGTGAGAGGCGGCTTCGGCCAGCAACTGCACCTGGCAGGAGCGCTCCATGGTGATGTACCACCACGCCGCTTCATCAACGCTGGTGCCTGCCGTGAGCAGGCCGTGGTTGCGCAGGATCACCGCTTTGTTGCTGCCCAGGGCCTCGGCAATGCGCGCGCCTTCGTCGAGCTCGAACGCAACGCCGCCGTAATCGTCGTAGACGCTGTGGTCGTTGTAAAACGCGGTGACGTCCTGGTTGATCATCGCCAGCGGCCGGCCCAACGCGCTGAAGGCGCGACCGTAGATGCCGTGGGTGTGGGTGGCGGCAACCGCATCGGGCCGTGCTTCATGCACGCGCGAGTGAATCGCAAAGGCGGCGCGGTTGACTTCGTAGTCACCCTCGACGACACGGCCTTCGTGATCGCAGCGGATCAGGTTGGAGACCTTGATCTGCGAGAAGTGGATGCCGAAGGGGTTGAGCCAAAAGGTGTGGGGAAACTCGGGATCACGCACGGTGATGTGGCCCGCTGCGCCCTCACCCAGGCCCCATTGCGCAAAGATGCGAAAAGCGGCGGCGAGACGCTGCTTGCGGTGCAGGCGCTCTTGGGCATGGGTATTGAACTTGGGCGGCTGCGGCAGGCGCGAGTAGTACTGGGCCACCTCGGGAGGCATGGTGGCGGCGGCGCTGGAGTCTGCCGTTGCGGGGGGGAGTTTTTCG
>JANNCZ010000142.1:0-1939 GCA_031387185.1 Burkholderiales bacterium | reverse complement strand
GCGATTCTCATCATCGAACACGACATGGATCTGGTGTTCCGTTTCGCCCAGCGCATCACGGTGCTGGTACAGGGTGAAGTGCTGTGCGAAGGCACGCCGCACGAGATCGAGCACGATGCGCGCGTGCGCGAGGTGTATTTGGGAGAGACGCATGTCTGAACACCAAATGCCCGCGCTCAAAATCGAAAGCTTGCGCACCGGCTACGGCCCCACCGTCGTGCTAGAAGACGTGAGCGTGACCCTGCCCGAGCGCGGCGCGCTGGCAGTGCTGGGCCGCAATGGTGTCGGCAAGACCACGTTGCTGGCCAGCATCATGGGCCACAGCACATTTCATGGTGGCAGCATCGCCTATCGCGGCAAGCCGATTCACGCACTGCCGCCGCACGAGCGCTCGCGCCTCGGCATCGGCTATGTGCCGCAGACGCGCGATGTGTTTCCTTCACTCACGGTCGAAGAGAATCTCGCGGTGGCGGCACGCTCGGGCCGCTGGCCGATGGCGCGCGTCTACGAACTGTTTCCGCGCCTCGCCGAGCGCCGCAGCCACATGGGCAACCAGATTTCCGGCGGCGAGCAGCAGATGCTCTCGATCGGCCGTGCGTTGATGGGCGACCCGGCACTGCTGCTGCTCGACGAACCGCTCGAAGGTCTGGCGCCGATCATCGTGCAATCACTGCTGCAGAGCATTGCGCGCCTGATCCGTGAAGAGGCGCTCACGGTGATCCTGGTGGAGCAGTCAGCCAAGCTCGCCCTCGAAGTCACGCAAACCGCGCTGGTGCTCAATCGCGGGCGCATCGCCTATGCGGGCCAGAGCGCTGCGCTGTTGGCCGATCCGGAGAAGTTAAGCGCGCTGGTGATGGCGGGTTGAGGCGGCTCAGAGCGGAATGGCCAACAGCGTATCGACGCGCCGGCTGTCAAGAATGACCAGCTTGTCTTCAAACAGCCAGGTGCCATCGCCGGCGGCGTTGTGCGAGATGCGGTCTACATACCGCCCGGTGGCAAACAGCAGCATCGCGCCGTCATGCATGATGCGTGTGACGCTGAAATTGCTGACGGCCTCATAGGTGGTCGAAGCCCCGGAAGCCTTGTCTCCCAGGGGTTTCACGAGTGTGCTCGTCACCGTGTGGCGGTAACTCTGAGCTTCATAGATGTTGGCGTGGCGCAGTGCGGCGATGCGGTCGCGCATCATCGCGCGTGAATCGGCCTGCACGATGCACAGCGGCAAATTGGCGCGGTGATTCTCCAGCGTGGTGATGCGGTAACGGCCTTGCGCGGTGAAGAAGGCGGGCCACTCTTCTAGGCGGTCGTCGTCGAGCGCGTGCACGTAGCGCGCGAGCAGATTCTCGATCGCCCATTGCGCGGCGAGCTGGCTGGCGGTGTCGAACATGGCTGCGCTAGTGGTGGGGGCGGCAGCGCTCATTCAGATGCCCATCTTTCCGCGCCAGGCTTGCCAGAAGCCGCGCACCGAGGTCTCTGACACGCGCGAGGGATTGCTTGCCACATCGCGCCCGCCCATCTCCAGCACCGCGTTCATGCCGCCTGCCGCGATCGCGCCGCGCTGCACGAAGGCGGTTGCGGCGCCGTCTTCCATCGAGATGAAGCCGGCCGGGCCGACCAGATTGGCCTGGCGCAAACGCAGGGCGGTGAGTTTTTCGTCATCGCCGGCAAAGCCGAAAATCGTCCACAACAACTCGGTTTCTTGCAACCCGCGCGGCACGATGCGCCGTACCGCCAGGCAATTCTTGATCTGCTGCAACACGAAGCCGGGGAACACGCCGACGATCTGGATCGTGCCGTTGTCGCCAAACTCATCGACCGCTTCGAGCAACTCGGGGGCTTCGAGGGCGAACTCGCCGGCAGCAGAGCGCATGCCGGCCTTCTCGTACTCATCACCCGACGGGCTCTCGATGGTGAAGCTCACATGGCAGCCGCCATCGCCGCC
>JANNCZ010000137.1:0-4512 GCA_031387185.1 Burkholderiales bacterium | reverse complement strand
CGATTGGCGCGATAGTGTTTCTGGTTGCCGACCGGCTCCACCGTCAGCAACCCGACGCTTGTGAAGCGCTCCAGCTCGCGTTGCACTGCGCCGATGCCCGAATTGGCGTGGCGCACGATTTCGTTGGCAAAGTAGCTGCGGTCGGGATGGCCGAACAGCAGCGCAAGCAGCTTGCGCTGCGTTTTGGAGAAGAGGGCGTCAGACAGCCCGGCAGTGATCGAACCCATAAAGGGAATGATAACTCCCAATTCGGGGTTTATCAAGTTCGGCTAACTCGATCAGACGGCACAGCATTACGCGGTTCGGCTGGAAAGCCGCTTCCACCAAGGCCCCTGGCCAATATGGCTCAAAGAGTGGCTCCTGGAGACGCTCATAGCGTAGGTGCCTGGTAACTCCGATAAGCGGCGCAGACGCCTTGAGGCAGTTCAGACCGGCGCATGTATGCTAGCATTGCATGCAATGCATGCTTGTGCGCGCGCCAACAGGAGTTTTCCCATGACCACATTAACTGTACGAAATGTTGAGCCCGTCATCAAAGACAAACTACGCATGGCAGCAGCCGCGCACGGGCGCTCGATGGAGGAAGAGGTGCGCACTATCCTGCGAAACGCATTGGCACAGCCAATCGCTTCCGCTGGTTTGGGAAGCCGCATTCACGCGCGCTTTGCTGCATTGGGCGGGGTGGAGTTGAACGTGCCCAAGCGAACCGCGCGGGCTCGTGCTGCCAGCTTTTGAGACCGACTGAAACATGATTGTGCTGGACACCAATGTGGTGTCGGAAATCATGCGCCCCCGGCCCGAGCCGGCGGTAGTGGCATGGCTCGATGCGCAGGTTCCAGGTGAGCTATGGCTGACAGCAGTGTGCGCTGCGGAGTTGATGTTTGGCATTGCCCGGCTGGATGATGGTGCCCGCAAACAGCAGCTTGCACGCAACGTATCGGCGATGCTTGAGACTGATTTTGCCGGTAAGGTTCTGCCCTTCGACCTTGCGGCGGCATCGGTCTATGCGGAACTGGTGGCGCAACGTGAACGCATCGGCCAGCCGGTTGCCATGGCCGATGCCCAAATAGCGTCGGTGTGCCTTGCGCATGGCGCAAACCTCGCCACGCGCAATCAAAAGCATTTTGACGGTCTGGGGCTGACGATCATCAACCCCTGGAGCGGGGCTGGCGCAGCCGGGCGCTGAGCCTTGATGAAATTCGGCTCACTCCGCGCACGCTTGCCGCTACAATAAATTTCCATTCCTTCTCCGGGGTCATCGTCATGCGCCGAGTGCTTTCTGTTCTTGTGGTTGCTTCAGTGGTTGCGATTGCTTCGCTTACCTCCCTCAACGCCGCCGCTCAGGTGTACCCGAACAAACCGATCCGCATGGTGTTGCCTTATCCGCCCGGTGGCGGCACCGATGCGCTGGGCCGCATCATGGCCGAGCGCCTCTCGGACCGCCTTGGTGTGGGGGTGGTGGTCAACAATGTGCCGGGTGGTTCGGGCACGGTCGGCAGCGATCAGGTGCGCCGCGCCGAGCCGGACGGTTACACATTGCTGTTCAACGCCAGCCTGTTCCTGATGGGCAAGAACGTGGTCAAGAGCACGCCGTATGATCCGCTCGACGATTTCACGGCACTCGGGCGCGTGGGGCAGGCACCCCTGCTGGTGATTGCATCCAGCAAGGTCGAGGCCACCACGCTGGCCGATCTGGTCAAGGCGGTGCGCGCCAATCCGGCCGGCTACAACATGGCGCTCTCGGGCCTGGGCTCAGCGGGCCATTTGGGCTCACTCGAATTCATGCGCCTCGTGGGGGTCAATCTGCAGGCAATCCCCTACAAGGGCACCGCGCCCGCGCTGGCCGACGTGATGGGCGGCAACGTGCAATTGATGATCGACTCGGCCACGGCACTGGTACAGCAGACCAAGGGTGGGCGCGTGCGTGGCCTGGCGATCACCGGCAACGCGCGCAGCAAGGTCAACCCCGACATTCCCACCACCACCGAGGCGGGCATGGCAGAGCTGAGCATCGCCTCCTGGTATGGCGTGTGGGGGCCGAAGGGCCTGCCGCCGGCGATCACCAACCGGCTGGTCACGGCGATTGCCGAAGGCGTGAAGCAGCCGGAGTTCGCCGCGCGCATTGATGCGGCGGGCATTGTGCCGGGCTATCTTGACCCTGCTGCGTTTGTCGAATTCATGCGCATGGATTTGACGCGCAGCGTGAACCTGCTCAAGGCGGCAAACTTCCAGGCAGAGTAGTCCAATTGGTTGCAACGGGCGCGCGCGAAGCCTCTGCTGCGCGCGCTGCACCTGCTTGTGACCAGCCAGATCAGACCGTGGCGCGTTCGATGATGGTGAAACCGATGTCGCGCACCTTCGGGCCGCCATGCTTGCCCGCGCTGCGCTCGATCAGGCAGCGCGCCGCCTCGCGGCCAATCGCCGTGCCGTCGATGCGCACTGTGGTCAGCGCCGGGTGAATGTGCGCGGCAAAGGCGAGATCGCCGAAACCATGCACCGCCAAATCGCCGGGAACCCGCAAGCCGCGTGCGTGGGCTTCAGTGATGACGCCGTGCGCCAACACGTCAGAACTGCACCAGATCGCATCCAGGCGCGGATGCTGCGCGATCAAACCGACCAGCGCGGCACGTCCGCCGGCCAGGGTGCTGGGCGCCGGCACGGTCCACACAGGAATGGGGGATGCGCGCGTGGCCGCTTTTGCCCCCTGCATCAACACGCGCCAACGCGCCTCGAAACCACTGCGCCGCAAGCCGGCGCGATGATCGTCGGCCGTCACGATGGCGCAGCGCCGGTAGCCCTTGCGGTGCAGGTATGCGGCAACTTCCGCGCCGGCCTTTTCGTGCGAAAACCCGACCAGCATGTCAATCGGTGAAGGCGTCAGATCCCAGGTCTCCACCACCGGTATGCCGGACGCCAGCAAGCGCCGCCGCCCTGCGGGTGAGCGCATCACACCGGTGAGCACAATGCCGTCGGGCCGCCGCCCGATGATGGCATCGAGCAACGCGTCTTCACGCGAATCACGGTAGCCGCTCTGGCCCAGCATCAACTGGAATCCGGCACTGGCCAACTCGTCCGTGAGTGCCTGAATCGTTTCCATGAACACTGACCCGGCGATGGCTGGCACCACCGCCGCGACGAGGCGGCTGCGGTTGGACGCGAGGCCGCCGGCCAGCAGGTTGGGCACATAACCAGTGTGAGTGACGGCAGCGCGAATCTTCTCCAACGCATCCGGCGATACTTTTTCCGGCGTGTTGAGCGCGCGCGACGCGGTGATCACCGAGACACCGGCCAGCTTGGCTACGTCGCGCAGCGTGATGCCGCCGGATGTGCGGCGCGCGGCGCGCGCGGGAGGCGTGGCGGGGCTGGTCGTTCGCACGGACGAGTTGGTCGGCGGGGAGGTGCGGCGCATGCTGCGATGTTACCGCTAACGTCAGCGCGGACGGCGTGCACGAATGCGTTCCGTCTGGCCTGCGACTAAGATAAAAGGCTCAGGATTCGTGGGCAACCTGCGGCAAGGCTTTTTGGCCCGCACCAACGGGATGGCGGAAACAGCAAGCCGCAAGCACTGTGCCGCCCCGCACCCCGACGCATTGCCAACCCGGAGCATTCATGCAAACCAGCCGCTTCTATTCCGATTTGCCGGTTCGCAGCGGCGCCTTGAGCGCGCTTCTGGCAAACCAGGCCCAATTTTCTGCGGTGCCGCCCGACTGGGAGGTGCTGCTTACCGATGTGCGCGGTTCTACCCGGGCCTTGAGCGACGGCAAGTACCAGGCGGTGAATCTGGTGGCCACTGGCAGCATCATCGCCGCCCTCAACATTGGTCATCGCGCCGGGGTAGCGCTGCCGTTCTTCTTCGGCGGCGATGGCGCCACGCTGCTGGCGCCGCAGACGCTGGCCGCACCCATCGAAGCGGCGCTCCTGGTGCATCGCGAGAACACACGTGTCAATTTCGACCTTGACCTGCGCGTTGGCCGTGTGCCCGTGGCCGAGCTGTATGCGAAGGGCGCACAGCTCCTGATTGCCCGGACCGATGTCAACGGTCAAGGCCTGGTGATTCCGGTGGCGCTCGGTGATGGCCTGCAGCTGGCCGAGCGCATCGTCAAGAGCGAGGACTTTGCGTTAGCGCCCACACCTACAGATACACCGCTTGACCTCGACGGCATGGAATGCCGGTGGGACGCGATCCGGCCACAGGCTACCTCGCTCGAAGTCGTGTGCCTGCTGGTGATGGTGCGCCGGGTTGAGCGGCAAGCAGCGATCCTGTCGGCAGTGCTCGCGCATATTGAAGAGATTTACGGCTCGCTCGCGGCGCGTAACCCGGTGTCGAAGACACGCCTCAAGCTCGAAACCACCTTTTCCAAGATCGCTACCGAAATGCGCGCCAAACTGGGCCGGTTCCGGTTGGGTTATTTGCTTGAGCAGTGGTTTCGTACCTTGATCGGTCCGCTCTATTTCGCTTTGAGCAAAGACGGCGCCCACTATCTGGAGAGGATCGTGCAGTTGTCCGATACC
>JANNCZ010000064.1:0-8151 GCA_031387185.1 Burkholderiales bacterium | reverse complement strand
TTCTCCGCAGGCGGCCCGACCGATACCTTGGCCCGCATCATGGCCGAGCGCATGGGGCGCGCCATGGGACGAGAAGCGGGCGCCACCATGGTGGTCGAGAACACGGTGGGTGCCAGCGGCTCGATCGGCGTCGGCCGGGTGGCGCGCGCCAATCCGGACGGTTACACCGTCGGTATTGGGCACTGGAGCACCCACGTGGTCAATGGCGCCATCTACCCGCTGCAATACGACCTTCAAAAAGACTTCGACCCAGTCGCGCTGATCGCCAGCAACCCGCAACTGCTGGTGTCAAGAAACACGGTACCCGCCAAGGACTTGCGCGAACTGGTCACCTGGGTCAAAGCCAATTCGGACAAGGTCACGGCCGGCACTGCGGGGCTGGGTGCGGCCTCGCATGTGACGGGCGTTTACTTCCAGAACAGCACCGGCGCCAAACTGCAGTTCATCCCTTACAAGGGTACCGGCCCGGCGCTGCTGGACCTGATGGCCGGCCACATCGACATCATGTTCGACCAGGTTTCCAACTCGCTGCCGCATGCTCGCGCGGGCAAGCTGCGCGCCTACGCAGTGACCGCCAAGACGCGTCTCGCGGCAGCGCCGGACATCCCCACCGTCGATGAAGCCGGATTGCCGGGCCTCTACATCGCCATCTGGCACGGCCTGTGGGTCCCGCGCAGCACGCCGCGCGAGGTGGTGGCGAAGCTCAATGCAGCGGCAGTCGAAGCGCTGGCCGACCCTGCAGTGCGCAAGCGCCTGGCAGACATGGGGCAGGAGCTGCCGCCGCGTGAACAACAGACGCCTGAGGCGCTCGGCGCGTACCACAAGGCCGAAATCGAGAAGTGGTGGCCGATCATCCGGGCCGCAGGGATCAAGGGCGAATAAGCACCTGGCCCGGCAGAGCCCGCTGCGGGCCCACGTCAAGCGGGCATCACGTTCCCCGTGAAAAGCCAGACCTGTTCAGGCTGCCATTCCCGCAAGCCTCGAAGATTTTCTCCGGCTCTCCAGCGTTGGCAGCTTGCCGATCACCTTGCCGGCCAGGCTCTCGGCGACCCGCAGGTCGTAGATCGCCTGCAGGTTCAGCCAGAACTGCGCGCTGTTACCGAAGAAATGCCCCAGCCTCAACGCGGTATCCCCCGTGATCATGCGCTGGCCATTGATGATGGCGGTGATGCGGTTGGTCGGCACATTCAACTGGCGGCCCAGCTCGGCAGCGCTCATACCCAACTCTTCAAGCTGCTCGGCGAGGTGTTCGCCGGGGTGGATTGCGGTACGCGCCATGGAAATTCCTCTAGTGGTAATCAACGATCTCGACATGCACCGGCCCCGGCGAACCAGCCGGCCACTCGAAACAGATGCGCCACTGGTTGTTGATGCGGATGCTGTATTGGCCCTTGCGATCGCCCTTCAACCCTTCGAGGCGGTTGCCGGGTAATTCCAGATCACGCAGCGATGTTGCTGCATCGAGTTGATCAAGTTTCATTTCGGCCTTGCGATCGAAACCCTCGAAAGCCTTGACCCGCTTTCCTTCTGCAAACTCGCGGGTGCGCTTGTCGCGGTAGCTGACGATCATGACGCGTAGCGTAACGCCCATTGGCCGTTACGTCAAGCGTAACGACTGACGTGACTTGCGCACGAAGCCGGTTGCGCGCCGCAGGACTTGCTTGAAGACGTGTTCAAGTACGGACTTGATATTGTCAAACGGGACACGAAGAGATCATCCTTGACGCAAGTTAGCAACATTGCTAACATTCCGGCATGGCTTATTCGGTCGAATACTTCCACGCGCGCGTGCTGGCAGACATCGAATCCTGGCCCGCAGACGCGGTGGCCGACTACGCCCGCATGGTTGAACTGCTGATCGAAAACGGCCCAAACCTCGGTCTGCCGCATTCACGCGCATTTGGCGACGGCCTGTTTGAATTGCGACCGCGTGGCAGATCCGGCATTGGACGCGCGTTCTACTGTTTTCTGCTGGTCCCCAATGGGCCGCCGCGTCATGGTGCTGCACGCACTCGTCAAGAAGACACAGGAAACCCCGGACCGCGAACTCAAGCTCGCGCGCAAGCGCAAAAAAGGAATCGAACATGGCTGAACTCAAATACGCACCGGTGCGGCACGACCACAAGGCGTTTCTCGAAAAAGCCTCGAAACGCCGCGGCTTCACCGAGGCCTATGAAGCGCTGGAAGTTGAATACGCGCTGGCGCGCGAAATGTTATCGGCCCGGACGCGCGCCGGTCTGACCCAGGAAGCCGTCGCCGTCAGCATGGGCACCACCAAGAGCGCCGTATCGCGCCTCGAAGCCGCCGGCCGGCATGTGCCCTCGGTGGCTTCGCTCAAGAAATACGCAGAAGCGGTGGGCTGCCAGCTCAGGATCGAGCTCGTTCCGTTGAGTGCCAAGCGGCGTGCGGCCTGATCTCAGATGACAGACAAGTCCATCACTGGCGCTGTTTCCCACAGCACACGGGAAATTGAAGAACTTCGCGCAGATCGCGAACTGGCCACCGAATATTTCAAAGCCGCGATTGAAACTCTGATCTGCGCTGGCCAAAAGCAGGCTAGAGGAGCTCTTGCATGCGATCGCCTGGACGCCCACTTAGCGCCATGCCACTAAGTGATATACTTAGAAAATGACGCGCGTCTTCAAGACTCGTCACTTTGCCAGGTGGATGCGCAAGACCGAGTTGACCGACGCGGCATTGTGCGGCGCAGTGCAGGAGAAGGCGCGCGGCCTGATCGACGTTGATCTCGGTGGCGGCGTGGTGAAAAAGCGCATCGGCGCGGCCGGGCGCGGCAAAAGCGGTTCGGCGCGAACATTGGTCGCAACCAAAAAGGGCAGCAACTGGTTCTTCGTCTACGGATTCGAGAAAAACGACAAGGCCAACATTTCAGACGACGAACTCGAAGCCCTGCAAAGCCTTGCCAAAGACCTGTTGGCCAGAACCGGCCAACAACTCGACGCCGCAGCAACAGATGGCGCTTTGCAGGAGATTTGCCATGACGAAAAAAGCCAAACCTAAAAGCCGGATTCTCGAAGCAGTCCACGAGACCGCCAGCGATTTCCATCGCGCGGGCTTCATCGACGTGCACAAGATGCGCCAGTACGACGCCCTCTGCCTCGACCCTGTGCCGGAATACGACAGCGCAAAAATTCGCGCCCTGCGCGACCACCTCAAATTGAGCCAGGCCGTGCTCGCGTCCGTGCTCAACACCAGCCTCTCGACAGTGCGCAAGTGGGAGATCGGCGAGAAGCGGCCCAGCGGGCCATCGTCGAAACTTCTCAACCTGCTTGAGCGCAAGGGGTTGGAGGCGGTGCTGTAGTCCGTATTTCGGAAAGCGCAGAGCCGCGCTACGAACGCCGCCTGCGCATGCTCGTTTTTCTCGACACCAGCTCTGCAATCGCGCCCAATACGCCGCGCGACCGGCACCACTCCGCCGCCGCGCTTCGCTACAATATCCAGACAATTACACTGTTTCACCCACAGGCTAGCAAATAGAAGTCAGGTACGAATTGAAGCAACGCGAATTTCGATGCTATTGCGAACACTGTGTTGAAGGAGAAGAGACCATGCCAAAATCACATGTGATACCAGCGTCAGGCGGTTTCCCCATCGTCAACGCAGGCAAGCGCGTAGACATTCTCCTAAAAAGCCAAGCCGTTTCCGCAATGACCGTGGTGCGCGATGCTGTCACCGGTCGATTTGTGGTGGGTGGTACTGATGAACGCCGCCTTATCAACAAGCACGGGCGCATCAGCGTCAAGCCCGCACCCGGAAAACCGAAATACTTCACCCAGACCGAGATCGAAAACCTGACAAAACTGATGAAGGTGGCGTAAGCAATTGCGGCTGCGCGGGCGCGCCCCAGCGCTTACGACTCCCTCGTCTTCATCAACTGCCCCTTCGACGAGAAATACACCAAGCGTGTTTCACGCTCTGGTCTTCGCGATTCACGATCTCGGTTTTCAGGCCCGGCACGCACTCATCGACGATGGCAATGCCATCCGCCTCACGCGCATATCTGACGAACTTCGCAACTGCAAATATTCGATCCACGACTTGAGCCGCGTCGAATCCGGCGGCAAGCTCAACCTGCCCCGTTTCAACATGCCCTTCGAAGCCGGCATCGCCTACGGCATCCACGCCACCGCCTCAGCGGCTCGCCCGCATCATCTGCTGCTGCTCGACGCCAAGCCCTACCGCTATCAGGCGTCGCTCAGTGATGCGGCAGGTTTGGATCCAAAGATTCATCACGGACTGCCGGAAGAAGCGATCCGCGCAGTGCGCAATTTCCTCGTGGCGCGCAGCCGCGCCTCGCATCTCGCTGGTGCAGCGTACATCGCCAAACGCCACGCCCTGTTCTTCTCCAAGCTGCCGCTGCTGGCGCGCACGCGCAACCTGAAAATCAGCGAAGTGCGTTCGTGGGCCTATGTGAACGACCTGCAGGCGATCATGGCGCAGTGGATTCGCGACAATCCGGCGTAGTGTTTGGCGGCGCGAAGTCCGCTGCCTGCCGCAGGCGTGGCTTGCCAACGCTATGGCATCAAAGCAAGCGGAGCGGGTTGGGTGGGGTGGAGATTTGGGTGCCGGTGAAGGCGTAAGATATTGACGATGATAGACAGCAGGAGAACAGCATGAGCGCCATATTCGACGAGTTAAGCAGCAAGGCCATGTCCCTGCCGCCACTTGAACGTGCCCGGCTAGCGGACCTGATGGTCGAGAGCCTCGACGCCGCGCCTCTGACGGAAGTCGATCAAGCTTGGATCAATCTCGCGCAGCGCCGCGCAGATGAAATTCGCGCGGACACCGCGAAAACCTATTCTGCGGAAGAAGTCCTCAGTGAGGCGCGCCGCTCCATTGGCCGATAAGGGCCGGTAACGCCCGATGAAGATCAGGCTCCACTCCGGAGCGAAGCAGGATTTCGATGACGCCGTGCGCCACTACGCGGCGATCAGACCGGAACTGGCTGGCAGATTCATCGATGCAGTCAACGCCGGCTTCGATCAGATTATTCAAGACCCGCAACGCTGGCGCATCGTCAGCGGCTCAGTTCGCCGCGTGTTGACAAAAATATTTCCGTTTACGCTGCTCTACATCATCGAAGGCGACACGGCCTTCGTTGTCGCGGTGGCGCATAACAGCCGTGAGCCTGGGTATTGGACAGGGCGGATATGAGCCTGAGAGCCGCCACCATCAACGGCCTTGGCCGCATGAGTCGCTACAACCCGCTTCCACCAACAGTTTCAGAACAACACCACGATCAATATTGAGTCGATTGGAAACAGAGGCAATGGTGGGCAAGAAAATTTCGGCCGCAGTGCCGCATCACGAGCGCGAGATGGAAGAACTGCGCGCCGATCACGAACTGGCGGTCGAGTACCTCAAGGTCGCCATGGCATCTCTCGATGATCCGCACGACCGCGCAGCAGGATTGCTCGCCTTGCGCACCGTGGCCGAGGCCTACGGCGGGCTTGGCGCAGTGGCGGCTGAAGCCGGGATCAGCCGCGAAGCGCTGTATCGCACCCTGTCTGCCAAAGGCAACCCGACACTGAAAACCATTCTCGCGGTGCTCAAGGCTGTGGGCATGCGGCTTTCGGTGGAGCAAGGAGAGCACGCTGCCGCTTGAGAAAAGCAGCTGCGCACCAATCACGCACCAACCAAAGCGGCGCTAGAATGCACCAAGAAACATCCGGAGCCCAACAACCATGTCCGTCGTCACCGCCGATGTCGCATTAACGCCAGCGCACAAGCGCCGCCTGGCAAGACTCGCGCGCGAAGCCGGTTGTGAGCCGCAAGACCTGCTAGAAGACGTATTCAAGTTCGGTTTTGATTTTGTCGAACAGGACATCCGCGAAACCAGCAAGGGCATCGCCGAGATCGAAGCCGGCAAGGGCATTCCGCATGGTCAGGTCATGACCGAGGCCAGAGCACTCATCGAGCGCCATGCCCGAAAGCAAAAAGCGGCAGCATGAATGGGCGCCGAGCGCGCGCCGTGCGTATCTGCGCTCAATCGACTACATCGCCACTGAAGACCTCCGCACCGCAAGGCTGGTTGCCGAGCGCGTCGCGCACTCGCTCGAACTGATCGAAACCAATCCCGACATGGGAACGCCGATTCAAGGCAGCCGCGCACGCCGCTATCCGGTGCCACGCACCGGGCACGGGTTCAACTACCGCGTGACGGCGGGCGCCATCAAGATCGTGCGCTGGTATCGCCAGAGCCAGAATGTGAAGCGCTAGGCCGCTCAGGCCACCTCCAACTCCACATGCACGCGCCGGCCAATCGCCGTCGCGATATTCACCAGCGCATCAAGTGAAAAGCGCGACACCCGGCCACGCAACAGATCGTTGATGCGCGGCTGCGTCACCCCGCAACGCTTGGCCGCATCCATCTGCGTCCACTCCTTGTCATTGACGATGGCGGCGATCTGCTCTATCAACTCGGCGCGCGCGCGCAGATTGGCGGCCTGCTCAGGCGTATCGGCAAGCGCATCCCACACGCTGGCGTAAGTCTCCGTCTTGGCTTTGCTCATGACCGGCCTTTCATCATCAGCACTATCCCGGTTTGGATATAAAAAGCAAAAATGTGGGATGCGCCAAGAACCGCTCTCACCAACGGCTCTGGCCACATAAGTACCTATCACCCGCCCCCACCAAGGCTTTCCAGACACCGCCCCTATCAAAATCCGCACTTCGCAAAGAGCGATGACCATCAAACACGCTTAAATCGCCGCCGGCAAAGTCGACTACATGACCGGCGTCGAAGTCGCGGACTTCGAGTGCTATGGCGAGGAGTTTGACGGGCGGACCGGGTTGGACGGCCTCGAAGTGATCGTCAAGACCGCAGGCTCATGACCGGTTTTCGATTTCTCGCCGCTGCTGCAGCCCCAGTGCGGCCTGGATCGCCTTTCTTGGCATCTCGCCATTGATGGCAACCAATAGGGCTTCGACTTCCGCGGTGACTTGCATGGTGACTTGCACGGTGACTTCCATGGTAGCCGCCGGGGAAGTCGCCGGTGCCAGCGGATGCACCGGCAGCCGGATCACAAACGAAGCCCGCTCATCATCACTCTCAAACACCGGCACCGGTGAACCGTTGGCCGCCATCACTTTCAGAATCTTGGGTATACCGGTCGCACGCCCTTCCGTGAGATCAAGCTCCTTCAAAAACTCGCCAATCCGCCGGTTGCGATAACGCCGGCTGACCGCGCGGCCCGCCTGTAAGTCGGCCAGCTTGATCGAGCGATCCGGACCGGGAAAACTCAACACCACCAGCTCGTCGTGGCTGATGCGCACTTCAATCGGCTCGCGCTCCTCGTACGAGCGGTGATACACCGCGTTCACCAGCGCCTCTTCCACGGCGGCATAGGGGAAATTCCATACCCGCTGCGCCTCGGCGCGCTGCGGATGCTTGATCACCGTCTCATGCAGATAATTGCGCTGAATGTAATCGAGCGCCTCACGCGTCATGCGCGCCAGCGGACCCTTGAACGGCTTCTCAACAAAGCGGTCGCCACCCGCCCCTTCGGGAAACCACAGCACGTCGATCTGCGTGCCGGGGAAGAAACGCTCCGGCGCTTCATTGAAAAACAGCAAACCCACGTTCTTCGGCAACGGCACCTCATTCGTGCCACCCGCCACATTCATCTGCCGGCCCAGCGCTTCGGCCGACAACGCCGGCGCGTCATCCGCCAACTCACTGCCCACCTCGCGCAAAAAACCCAGCATCAGCGGCAGCGACAAATCGTCCACGCGGGCCGCCTGTTGAAAGCGATCATCAAACGGCACCTTGGCGGTGAGGCTCAACAACTCTTGCTCGATCTCGCCCTTCGCCTCCACCGTGCTGGTGTAACGGCGGATGTAGTGGTGCCAGGTCTTGTGCCTGGCGGTGACACTGGCGGGAGCCTTGTAAGGCCGGTTCTGCCCGCCCGGCGCCCACAGCACGATCAACTTGCGGCCCTCGACTTCCACCACCGCCAGCACCGGAAAATAAGGCGGCTGAATCAACTGGCAGCAAGCCAGCAACTCCCGTTGAATCTTGTCAAGCTGATTGCCGGCTATGCCCACGGGCGGAAACACCGCCCGCCCATCGGCATCACAATCCTGCCCGATCACCACATAGCCGCCACCCAGATTCTCGAAATCATTGGCGAA
>JANNCZ010000056.1:0-6889 GCA_031387185.1 Burkholderiales bacterium | reverse complement strand
CAACCGCTCCCACCAACAGTTTCCGCACACACGCCCTCTGATGGACAAATCGATTCAGGATCGTTTCATCGCCGAAGTGGTGCCGCGCCTGCACAAGCAATGGCGCACCGGCACCTGGATCGGCTGTGTGTTTCGCGCCGTCGGCGAGAGTGACAAGCTGCACGCGCACTTCATCGCGGCCGCCTGGGAGCCGCCCGAGGCCGGTGCCGCCCCGCTGATTGCGCGCCTGCCCGACGCAACCTATCTCGCGCCGCATGAAGCCGAGCGGGCCTTGATCGGCTTGCTCGATTCGATCCCCGCCACGGCCAAGCTGTATCTTGCCGGCCCGCAACATCTCGACCCGGCTTTGGTCACGCAGGTGGTGCTGTCATCCGACCGCCATCTTTCGCCGGGATTGAAAGAGGCGCTGGCGGCATTCGTCGGCGCCGAGCAGGCGCGCAACGAGCAATCGATCCGCCAGAGCTACACCGATCGCGACGAGGCGTTTGAGGCGTTCAAGGCAAAATTGTTTGGCGCGGCGAAGTAGGCGCAACGCCGTAGCGCGGCGTGCCCGTGTACACGCTGCCGGAATCGAACCCGTTAGAATTCTGCGATGACTTCCGCTCGCGATCTGCTGGACGCGCTCAATCATCTCGATGAAGGTGAACGCATCGAAGCCAAGCGTGGCAATGAGGCCGGGCACTCGATTCTCGAAACCATTTGCGCATTTGCCAATGAGCCAGGGTTGAATGGTGGCCAACTGTTGCTCGGCGTGGCGCGCGATGAGTTATCGGCGGATGCGGAATATACGGTCGCAGGCATCAGCGAGCCGTCGAAATTGATGGCTGACCTGGCATCGCAGTGCGCCTGCGAATTCAATCTCCCCGTGCGTCCCGCGATCCGCTTGGAAGAACTTGGTGGCCTGCCTGTGGTGGTGGTCACTGTGGCTGAGGCGCAACCAGGCGAAAAGCCGGTGTATTTCAAAAAGCAAGGCTTGCCGCGCGGCGCGTACCGCCGCATCAGCAGCACTGATCAGCGTTGCACCGAAGATGATTTGACAGTCCTGTATCAAGGACGATCGGCAGAGAGTTTCGACGCGGCGCTGATTCCGGATGCGTCGTGGCTCGACCTCTCTCCCGAAGCCATCGTTGACTACCGCCAGTCGCGTCGGGAGGCGAATCCGGATGCGGAAGAGTTGCGCTGGGGCGACGAGGATTTGTTGGTTGCTCTGGGCTGCGCCAAGCGCGACGCCGGTGCGCTCCGGCCTACCATCGCGGGCATCTTGCTGTTTGGTCAGCCCACGGCCTTGCGACGCTTGTTTCCGACCATCCGTGTTGATTACATCCGCGTACCGGGAAAGGACTGGATTCCCGATGCGGAGCACCGCTTCGACACCATCGAGATACGCGACTCGCTGTTTCGTCTGATCCGCCGCGCGCAAGCGGCGGTGCTCGACGATCTTCCCAAGGCGTTCGGCCTGCCGGAAGGGGAATTGCAGCGTCAGGACAAACCGCTGATTCCGCAACGTGTGATCCGCGAGGCGATTGTCAACGCCGTTATGCACCGCAGCTACCGCTCGCACAGTCCGATACAGATCATCCGCTATTCAAACCGGCTGGAGATTCGCAATCCCGGCTTTTCGCTCAAAGCGCCGGAGCATCTGGGCGAACCGGGTTCGCAGCCCCGCAATCCGCACCTCGCTGAGGTATTGCACGAAACCCGTTTCGCGGAAACCAAAGGCAGCGGCATCCGGGTCATGCGGCAAATGATGGAAGAAGCCGGCTTGGAGCCGCCGTTCTTCGAATCGGACCGTAATCGTGACCAGTTTGTTGCGCGTTACTTTTTTCAGCATTTCCTCAGTCCGGAAAGTCTCGACTGGCTATCCCGTTTCAAGGAACTGCGGCTTTCGGATGCCGATGCTCGTGCATTGGTATTCGCCCGTGAGCAGGGCGCGATCGACAACGCCCTCTATCGCGAACTCAATCGTGTGGACACGCTGGCAGCCAGCCAAGCCCTGCGCAAGCTGCGGGACGCCGGCTTGCTGGACCAACGAGGGCGGGGGTCAGCCACCTTCTATAACCCTACCCCGAAGATGCTGGGGGAAGCGGGAAAAGGATCGATCCCCGGTGGACAAGCCTTGCCATCCGTGCCGGGCGGTTTATCCCCTAACCCCGATGCTTTGCCCCCCAAGCTTCACGGCTTATCCCCCATGGCTGGCGGCTTATCCCCCATGCTCGCTGGACTCCCCCCCGGCTTGGCTGCGCAAGTCATCGCGCTTGGCCGGCGCAGCCCGCCCGCCGCCATGCGTGCGGTGATCCTTGCCTTGTGCCGCGAAAAAGCATGGAAAACCGACGAACTGGCCGCCGTTCTCGAGCGCCGTCCCGACACCCTGCGCCACGACTATTTGCGGCCCATGCAGCGCGAAGGATTGCTCGAATACACCCTGCCGGAAGAACCCCGGCATCCGCAGCAAGCCTATCGCGCCGTAAAAAATAACGCATGACGGCGCGGGCGGCCATGTGGGCCATTCAATCGAATTCCAACGCCGACACCTCCCAAGCCGGTTGCCCGAAACCGTTGTCCCCCAACCGTTTGCACCACGCCCTTGCGGTCAAATTACGAGCCGCCGATAGCCCTCTATGACCGGCCCAATCATGGAAACACCCGCATCCACCATCTGGGAATCCATCCGTGCCCCCCTCGAATACCCCGGTGCGACGTTCCCGGAGGAAGCGATGCACCTCGCCAACGCGCACCGCGCCGAGGTCACGCCGCATCTTGTCAAGGCCTTGATCGACGTGCGCGAACTGGTGCTGGCGCGTGCGCATCCGGAAGGCTACTTTCTCCCTACGTTCGCCTTGCTGTTGCTAACGCAGTGGCGTGAGCCGGCCGGGTTCGCGCCACTGGTCGCGATTGCGGCAATGCCGGGCGATTTGCCCGAAGCCGCCTTTGGCGACTCCGTGTTCGAGGATTTTCCCTTCGCCTTGGCGTTGATGTCAGGCGGCACGGAAAACGCGGTGCGGGTGCTCAAAACGCGACTGATCGAAAACGAGGCGCTCGACGAATGGGTGCGCCATAGCGCATTGCGCGCATTGCTGGTGATGACACGCACCGGTGGCGTGACTCGCGCAGAATTGCTCGCGTACTGCGGCGGCCTCCTGGCACCGGCAATCGAAGCGGGCATACCCCACCGCAAGAACCCGTTTCCCACCCTCGTGATCAGCCTGTTGTACGAAATGCGTGCGCAGGAAGGCATGGAGCAAAATCGCGCCGCATTCGAGGCGGGAATCATTGACCCCCAGCACACCTCGCCAGACGACTTCGCCCAACTGTTTGCCAGTCCGCCGGAAGACAGGAGAGATGACATTGCGCACTTTTTGCGGCGCTATGACGACGCGGCAGCCGACATGCGGCAGTGGGAGTGCTTTAACCCGAAGACACCGCAGCAGGAAGAGGAGGAACTACGGCGGCTCGACGAAGCGTTGGCTGCGAGGCGCCCTTTTTGCGATTTTGGTCATGACAGCGGTTCACCGTTCCGGCTGGAGATGCCCTTTGTGCGCGAGGCACCGAAAATCGGCCGCAACGATCCCTGCCCTTGCGGCAGCGGCAAGAAATTCAAGAAGTGCCACCTCGGCGATCCTGAAGGCTTGTTCGACAGTGCGAACTGAAGTACTCCCCTGCCGGCGCGGCGTAACGGTGATTGGGCGATGGCCGCGTGGTGCCGGTGGCCAAACGCCCCGCCGCAAACGCCTTCTGGAATCACCCTCAACGGTCGCGCCTCTACCCCTGCCGGAACCGGTTGATCGCCACCCGCGTCTCATCAGCCACGCGCCGCGCCGCTGCGGCGAAATCATCTCCCGCAGACGCATACAAAATCGCGCGTGAGGAGTTGATCATCAACCCGGCGCCGCTCGCCGAGCGCCCCGCCTTGACGGTCGCTTCGATGTCGCCGCCCTGCGCGCCGATGCCCGGCACCAGCAGCGGCATGTCACCGATGATGCTGCGCACGGCAGCGAGTTCATTGGGAAAGGTTGCGCCAACCACCAGCGAGCAATTCTGGTTGCCGTTCCATTCGTTGGCAACTACGCGTGCGATGCGTTGGTACAGCAACTCCTTACCGTGCGGGCCGTCGAGTTCGAGAAACTGCAGATCGCTGCCGCCAGGGTTGGAGGTGCGGCACAAAATGATCACTCCCTTGTCGGCAAACTGGGTGTAGGGCGTGACAGAATCGTGGCCGAGAAAAGGGCTGATCGTCACTGCATCGGCCTGATAGCGCTCAAACGCTTCGCGCGCGTACTGCTCGGCGGTCGAACCGATGTCGCCGCGCTTGGCGTCGAGAATCACCGGGACGTGCGGGTGCTTCTCGCGCATGTACGCGATCAAGGCCTCGAGCTGGTCTTCGGCACGCTCGGCGTGAAAGTAGGCGATCTGCGGTTTGAACGCGCACGCGAGATCTGCCGTGGCGTCGACAATGGCTTTGCCGAATTCGAACATCGCATCTTTGCGGCCGGCGAATTGTTTGGGAAAGCGCTTGAGGTCGGGGTCGATGCCGACGCACAGCAGCGAATCGTTGGCGGCCCAGGCGGCGGCGAGTTTGGCGTTGAAGGACATAAGAGACGGATGGCGGAGAGTTTTACGGTGCAGCTGCGCGGCGCTTGCTGCGCCCGCGCTGTGGGCGGGGATTATGCGGCACCGGCGCGGGCTGCGGCGAATGCAACGAGTGCGCGGCAGGCAACGGCTCAGGCAAAGACGCAGGCCCGAGTGGTGGCAACGCCGCCACCACGATTGCGCCGATCAGGGTGACGATCCACGACAGATAGATCCAGATCAAAAAAATCGGTATCGCTGCGAACGCGCCGTAAATCATTTGATACGACGGAAACGCGGCGATGTACAAACCGAACAGGGTCTTCATCAACTCAAAGCCTGCTGCAGCGAGCACACCGCCCACCAGCGCATGGTGCAAGCGCACCGCACAGTTGGGTACGCTGCGAAACAACAGCGTGAATGCCAGCGCCGCCATCACCACCGGCACAGCTGTCAGGATCAATTTGTCGAGCCACACCGTCTCGGGCAATACGCCCATCGACGCCGACACCAGAAACGTGGTGGCCGCGAGGCTGCCGCCAATCAGCAGCGGCCCGAGCACCAGCGCCGCGGCATACAGCACGACGCGGCGCGTAACCGAGCGCCCCCGCGTCACGCGCCAGATGCGGTTGAAACACTTCTCGATGGTCTGCATCAGCATGAACACGGTAAGCATCAGCATCGCCAGGCCAGCCGCGGTCATCTGCGTGGCGTTGGTGACGAAATCGGCGATGCGGCTCATCACCATCGCGCCGGTTGCTTCGGGCAATAAGCTGTCTTTCAGGTATTCGCCAATCGCATTCTGGAAATCGCCAAACACCGGGAACGCGGCAAACAGCGCTAGCACCATGGTGATGAAAGGCACGATCGCGAGCAACGTCAGAAAGGTCAGGCTGCCGGCGATCTGATCGAGATTGTCTTCATTGGCGCGCTCAATCATCCTGCGCAAACGGGTGAGCCGCGCACCGTAGACAGGGTGCGCAAACAGGTGCGCAAACCGGCGGGAAAAATTCAGGCGCGGCACGGTGCGGGCATCAGTAACCGGCAAGAACCCGGTACGCGCTGCGGAAGTGGGCGCGCAGGAAGAAAGGGGGCATCAGGCGGCGCATGGTGCTTCGTATAATACCCGGCTCCCTCTGTAATCTTCCTTTTCCAGCACGCGGCATTCACGCCGCAGGTGCGCTCTCACCTCTCTGCCGATGCCGGACATCCTGGTTTTGTACTACAGCCGCAATGGCTCAGTGCGCGCGCTGGCCGAGTCGATTGCGAGCGGCATCGACAGTGTGGCAGGCAGCCAGGCGCGCCTGCGCACCGTGCCACCTGTCGCCGCCATCACCCAGACCGCCGCACCGCCGGTGCCAGAGAGCGGCGCGCCCTATGTGGAGAAGCGCGACCTCGCCGAATGCATCGGCATGGCGCTCGGCTCGCCGACCCGCTTTGGCAACATGGCCGCACCGATGAAATACTTTTGGGACACCACCGGCGCCGAGTGGCAAAACGGCACCCTCATTGGCAAGCCCGCCTGTGTATTTACCTCCAGCACCAGCCAGCATGGCGGGCAGGAGTCCACGTTGCTGACGATGATGGTGCCGCTGCTGCATCACGGCATGTTGATCCTCGGCTTGCCCTATTCAGAGCCGGCGCTTGCATCCACCGCCGGCGGTGGCGGGCCGTATGGGGCGAGTCATGTCGCCAGCAACAGCGGCAACAACGGTGGTCATCACGGTAAGGCGGGTGCCGGCGCGGTACTGACGGACGACGAAAAGCATCTCGCACGCGCGCTCGGCAAGCGCCTCGCGGTCACCGCGCTCAAGCTGGCGCAATGAGCCTCGTGGCCAACGATCCGATCGACCATCCGGTGCCGGAAGCCGAGTCCTCTCCAGGTGAGGATGGTGCGCCTGGCAAAACCCTTCACGCCATCGCCCTTGCATGCCTGCTCGCGCTCATCGCACTCAGCGTCGCTTGGGAATTGTTCCTCGCACCGCTGCGTCCCGGCGGCTCGTGGCTGGTGTTGAAAGTGGTGCCGCTGCTGATCGTGCTGCGCGGCGTGCTGCGCGCCGACAACTACACGTTGCAATGGTCCACGCTGCTGGTGTGGGCCTATTTCACCGAGGGCGTGGTGCGCGCCGCGAGCGATACCGGCCTCTCGGCGCAACTGGCCCTCGTGGAGGTGCTGCTCACCGTCATCTATTTCGGCTGCGCGGCCTTCTATCTGAGGCCGCTCAAAAAATTGGCAAAACAGGGAGTCAAACCATGAACCAGATCGATCTCAACGGCCGCGTTGCGGCCATCACCGGTGGCGCGCGCGGTATCGGCTACGCCG
>JANNCZ010000938.1:0-9965 GCA_031387185.1 Burkholderiales bacterium | reverse complement strand
CCATCATCGTCAAAAACCAGGGCACGATTTTTCTCGGCGGCCCGCCGCTGGTCAAGGCCGCCACCGGTGAAATCGTCAGCGCCGAAGAACTCGGCGGCGGCGATGTGCATACGCGCGTCTCCGGCGTGGCCGATCATCTGGCGCAAAACGACACGCACGCCCTGCAACTGGCGCGGCGCATCGTCGGCAATCTGGGTGCGAAGCACACGGCGGATATCGGCCAACTCGCCGGGGCAGCGGCAATGCGCGAGCCGCTCTACGCCACCGAAGAAATTTACGGCGTCATCCCGCATGACGTGAAAAAGCCCTACGACGTGCGCGAAGTGATCGCACGCGTTGTCGATGGCTCCGAGTTCGACGAATTCAAGGCGCGCTACGGCACCACGCTGATCACCGGCTTCGCGCGCATGTACGGCATGCCGGTGGGCATCATCGCCAACAACGGCATTCTGTATTCCGAGTCGGCGCTCAAGGCCGCGCACTTCATCGAGCTGTGCTGCCAGCGCAACGTGCCTTTGGTGTTTTTGCAGAACATCACCGGCTTCATGGTCGGTAAAAAGTATGAGTCTTCAGGCATTGCGCGCGACGGCGCCAAGATGGTCACTGCAGTGGCAACGGCCAAAGTGCCGAAATTCACCGTCATCATCGGTGGCTCGTTTGGCGCCGGCAATTACGGCATGTGCGGGCGCGCCTACTCACCGCGCTTTTTGTGGATGTGGCCGAACGCGCGCATCTCGATCATGGGCGGCGCGCAGGCGGCGAGTGTGCTTGCCACCGTCAAGCGTGACGGCATCGAGGGCAAGGGCGGCAAATGGAGCGGGGAAGAGGAAGCCGCGTTCAAGCAACCGATCCTCGACCAGTACGAACACCAGGGCCACCCCTATTACGCCAGCGCACGCCTGTGGGACGACGGCGTGATCGACCCGGCCGACACGCGGCGCGTGCTCGGCTTAGGGTTGGCGGCATCGCTGAATGCGCCGCTGGAGAAGACGCAGTTCGGCGTGTTCCGGATGTAACATTCCCTGCTATTGCCGGGAGAGTCACCCAATGTATCTGAGAAAGCTTGTCGTCAACAATTTCCGCGCGTTCGAGCATTTCGAATGGGAGATTGCGCCCGGTGAGGAAGCTGGATGGCATGTGCTGCTTGGCGCCAACGGCTGCGGAAAATCTTCTTTGCTCAAAGCGATTGCGCTGGCGATTGTTGGCGACAAGCAATTTTTTGCGTTGCGACTCCCCCTTGAATATTTCGTTCGAATCGGAAGTGACGCCGCAGAAATTTCTATCAGTCTCGCTTGGGACGAAACGTGGGACAGTTGGCTCACAAGCGAGAAAGAGAAAGCTTACCCGCCTAGACGCGAGATTCCGATCTCCATGACATTGCGATCGTCAGGCATCGTCTCGGATGCTGGGGTAACGGATCAAACCATCTGGAGTGACCGGCCCGGCTGGTTTTCAGCAGCGTTCGGCCCGATGCGGCGCTTCTCGGGCGGGGATAGCGAGCTGAGCGGAATATTCCGTACAACTCGGCGGTTGGCGCGTCATCTCAGCCTTTTTGGAGAAGCCGTAGCCCTCACAGGGGCTCTCACGTGGCTTACTGACTTGCATCTCCGTGGGCTTGACTTTGAGAGGGGTTTAGCGCACGGGCGCGGAATGCGTTCAATGTCCTCCAACGCGATGCCAGTCGATCAGCTTAACCATCTTGATCGCGTCGTGCGCTTCATTAATCAAGACGGCTTTTTGCCGTATGGAACTCGATTGGAGTCGGTTTCAGCGAAGAGTGTGACTTTCTCTGATGGCAATGGTGCTCAAATCCCGATATATGAGTTGAGCGATGGGTTTCGTGCAGTACTAGCTTTGACGATTGAATTAATCCGCTTAATAGACGACTGCCACCCGAACAACCCTGCGATATTTGGTGCCGACGATCTCACTGTGGTCACGCCTGGAATCGTCCTGATTGACGAGATCGACGCGCACCTCCACCCGGAATGGCAGCGCACCATTGGCCCGACGCTGACCAAACTGTTTCCGAATATCCAATTCATCGTCACCACCCACTCACCCTACATTTGCCAGAACGCCACACCTGGTTCGATCTGGTCCTTGCCCGCTCCCGGCACGGATCAACCACCCAAGCGCATCACCGGCGAGCAGTTGAACAAGGTGTTGTACGGCGACATTCTGCAAATCCTCAATAGCGAGGCGTTCGGCGGCATGCCGGGCCGCTCCGAGGCGGCGGGGCTTGCGCTGGATCGTTTGGCCGAACTCAACCGGCTCGAATCGCAAGGCAAAATTGATTCGACGCAATCTAGCGAGCGCAAATTGCTGAGTGAAAAACTTGCGCCCGTGCTCACGAACGAAGTCTGATGTTCAAGATTCCGGCAACCGCGCTCCTGGCAGCAGATGCGGCTCAATTGGCGAACGTGCAGACTAGCCTGGATGCGGCGGGTGATTACGCAGCCAGAGTCGCTGAAGGAAAAAAGCGCTGGGCCACGAAACCCGATGCCTTGTTTGGCCGCGTGCGCAAGATGCTCGAAGACATGTGTTCGGGCAACATCCGCTGCATCTATTGCGAAGACTCGCGTGGTGACGAGATTGAGCACATGCGCCCGAAAGATCTGTATCCCGAAACCGTTTTTGTGTGGGACAACTACGTGCTCGCGTGCGGACCGTGCAACGGGCCGAAGAACAATCACTTTGCCGTGATCCCGGCAGGTACATCTACGCTTGTTGATGTGACACGCAAGCCACGGGCCGCGGTGACAGCGCCTGCCACTGGCGCGCTTGCTCTGATTGATCCGCGCACTGAAGACCCGCTGTCATTTCTGTGGCTCGATTTTGGCACCTTCCGCTTCGTGCCAAACGCGGAGAGTCAAATTGAAAAGCTGCGCGCGCAATACACGATTGATGTGCTGCGGCTCAATGAACGCGATGAGCTGGTGCGCGGGCGGCGCAGCGCCTATGCCGGATTCAAGGCGCGGCTGCAGCAGTATTGCAGGCAGGCAGCGGGTTGGGCGCAGGCGGAGAAAGATGCGTTCATTGCAGATTTTCGCATCGAGCGCTACCGCACGGTTTGGCTTGAAATGATCCGCCAGCGCGGTGCGCGCCCCGACGTTGACGCGCTGTTGCGGCAGTCACCCGAAGCACTGGCGTGGTAAAGGCCGGCGCATGCGTTCGTGCTCGCCGCGTCCGGCGCATCGCGCACGCCGGGAATCAACGGAGACCAACGTGAAATACAAGACCCTTGAAATTGAAGTGATGAACCATGTGGGGATCATCTGGCTCAACCGGCCAGAGATCCGCAATGCGCTCAACGACGACGTGATGAATGAGGTCAGCGCGGCATTGACCGCGATGGAGAAAGACAGTGGCGTGCGTGCGCTGTGTCTGGCGGGGCGCGGTACGGCGTTTTGCGCCGGTGGCGATCTCAACTGGATGAAGAAGATGGCGAGCCGCACGCCGGCCCAGGTTGCGCGTGATGCCAAGGTGCAACGTGCCGATACCAAGGTGCAACGTGCCGATACCAAGCTGCGCCGCGCCGATACCTTCCATCAGTTGCACACGCTCAAGAAGCCGACGGTGGCGCGCATCCACGGCCCGGCCTATGCCGGCGGCATGGGATTGGTGGCCGCCTGCGACATTGCCGTGGCGTCGATGGACGCAACGTTTTGCCTCTCGGAAGTCAAGCTTGGTTTGATCCCCGCGACCATCAGCCCCTATGTGATCCGCGCCATGGGTGAGCGCATGGCCTCGCGCTATTTTCTGACTGCGGAACGCTTCGACGCGGCCGAGGCCTACCGTATCGGCTTCATTCACGACATCACGCCACCCGGCGAACTCGATGCCAAAGTCAACGAGATTCTCGGTCATCTGATTCTGGGTGGCCCGCGTGCGCTCGCAGAATCGAAGAAGCTGATCGCGCTCGTGGGCAACGCCAAACTTACGCCTGCACTGCGCGCCGAGACTGTCAAGCGCATCGGTGCAGTACGCGCGTCGAGCGAAGGCAAAGAGGGGATGACGTCGTTTCTGGAGAAGCGCAAACCCAAATGGGTGACCGCACTCAAGCTCGATCCTCAATGAACTCCCGCCCTTTCCCAGCATTCGCCGCGAGGACTATCCATGTTTAAGAAAATTCTGATTGCCAATCGCGGAGAAATAGCCTGCCGTATTGCCGCCACCGCACACGGCATGGGCATTCGCACCGTCGCGGTGTATTCCGACGCCGACGCGAATGCCAAACACGTTGCTGCGTGCGACGAGGCCTACCGGCTCGGTCCACCTGCCGCCAAAGAGAGCTACTTGCTCGGCGACAAGATCATTGCGATTGCCAAACAGTGCGGCGCCGAGGCGATTCACCCCGGCTACGGATTTCTCTCGGAGAACGCCGACTTCGCCGAGGCTTGCGCCAAAGCGGGCATCGTATTCATCGGGCCGCCGCCCTCAGCGATCCGCGCCATGGGTCTCAAGGCCGAGTCCAAGCAGTTGATGGAACAAGCCGGCGTACCGCTGACGCCGGGCTATCACGGCGGCAACCAGGTACCGGCGTTTTTGCAAAGCGCAGCGAACCAGATCGGTTACCCGGTGTTGATCAAGGCCTCGGCCGGCGGTGGCGGCAAGGGCATGCGTGTGGTCGAAGCGGCAGCCGGCTTCCCGGCGGCGCTGGCCTCATGCAAACGCGAAGCGGCAGCCAGCTTTGGCGACGACGACGTGCTGCTTGAAAAATATCTGACGCGTCCGCGCCATATCGAAATTCAGGTGTTTGCCGATACGCATGGCCACTGCGTCTATTTGTTTGAACGGGACTGCTCGGTGCAGCGGCGCCATCAGAAGGTGCTTGAAGAAGCGCCCGCTCCCGGCATGACCGAAGCACGGCGCGCAGCGATGGGCAAGGCTGCCGTGGAGGCGGCGCAGGCAGTCAATTACGTGGGAGCCGGCACGGTCGAGTTCATCGTCGATACAGAAAATCAGCAGGCTGGCTTTTATTTCATGGAGATGAACACGCGCCTGCAGGTCGAACACCCGGTGACCGAAGAAATCACCGGCCTCGATCTGGTCGAGTGGCAGCTGCGCGTAGCCAACGGTGAGCCGCTGCCGCTCGCGCAGGATGAGCTCGCCATCAACGGGCACGCGATTGAAGCGCGCATTTACGCGGAGAACCCGGCGAAGAATTTTCTTCCCTCGATCGGCACCCTGCATCATCTCTCGATGCCGCTCGAAGACGGCCCGGTGCGCATCGACAGCGGTGTGCGCGAAGGCGACGCGATCAGCCCCTACTACGACCCGATGATTGCCAAGCTGATTTGCTGGGGCGAGACGCGCGAGGTGGCGCTGCGCGCGATGGCGGCAGCGTTGCGCGAATGCGAAATAGCGGGCGTGCATACCAATGTCGAGTTTCTGGTGCGCACGGTCGAGTCCAACGCGTTTTCGTCAGGCGAATTGGATACCGGGCTGATTGAGCGCAATCGCGCCGAATTGCTGCCAACTGATTTGTTGATCGCGCCAGAAGCCTTGGTGGCTGCGGCTTTCGCCATTGTGTCTTCTGAGACCCATGGTGGCAGAGCCTCACAGACCGGTGGCCCGTGGGGAATCAGCGACGGTTGGCGCGCCAACCTCACCGCCAAGCGCACCCTGGCCTTGCAATGTGGTGACGCGACGCATGCGGTGCAGATCGAGTACACCCGTGCCGGCCTGGCAATCGAGTGCATGGGCACACGCTCGACAGTGAGCGGCAGCGTCGCGGGCAAGCGGGTGCGCATGCAGTGGAATGAAGTGGCGATTGACGCGCGCGTGGTGCGCGTGAGGGAGGCACAAGCGACGCAAGCGGCGAGCCGGCACGACAAACTCACCACCTTCATCCACGGCCGCCGCTTCGATATCGAGCTGCACGATCCGCTTGCCGAATCCGAAGCGGGCGAAGAGGAAGGCGGTGGACTCACTGCGCCGATGCCCGGCAAGATTCTCGCCGTGCTGGTGCAGCCCGGTGCCGAGGTCGAGAAAGGCGCGCCGCTGGTGGTGATGGAAGCAATGAAGATGGAGCACACCATTGCCGCGCCCGCCAAGGGCCGTGTCACGGCGGTATTGCATGCCGCGGGCGAACAGGTTGCAGAAGGCGCAGCGTTGATTGCGTTCGAACCTGCCACGGTGCCTGCATGAGTGTTTGCGGCGGCGCAGTCTTCGGTGGCAAGCGCATTTGCAGCGCTTCGCTCGCAGCATGCGCCTGCGCAGGGCGCGCAGGCCGCGTCATCCTATCCACCACCGCCCACAGCGCTTCATGAACCTTCTCTTCTACACGATTGACCCTTCCCCAGCACGCTGGGTCGAGACCCTGCAACAGCATTTGCCTGAGGCAAAGATCGCGGTCTATCCCGAACGCCACGCCGAGCCTGCCGATTACGCGGTGTGCTGGAAGCCGCCGGTGGGCTTCTTCGCGGGGCAAACACAACTCAAGGCGGTGTTCAATGTCGCCGCTGGGGTGGACTTCATCCTCGCGCACCCGGAAATGCAGCAGGGCAATTTGCGCTCTGTGCCCATCGTGCGGCTCGGGGACGCCGGCATGGCCGCGCAGATGGAGGAATACGTGCTCGCCGCCGCCCTGCGCTGGCAGCGCAAGCTCGACAGCTACGCCGCGCAGCAACGCGACGGTGTGTGGAACATGCTGGGGCCGAAAAAACGCGACCGCGTCACGGTGGGCGTGCTCGGCCTGGGCGTGCTCGGCAGTTACGTTGCGCAAGCGATGAAGCGCTTTGGATTTTCGGCGGCGGGCTGGAGCCGCCAGGCCAAACAAATCGACGGCGTCGATTGCCATCACGGCGCGGCGGGTCTGCGCAATTTTCTGGCGCGCACCCACGTGCTGGTGTGTCTTCTGCCGTTGACCGAAAGCACACGCGGCATTCTCAACCGCGCCCATCTCGCGCAGTTGCCGCAGGGCGCACATGTCATCAACATCGGGCGCGGGCAGCATTTGGTGGAGGACGATTTACTGGCGCTGCTCGATGAGGGCCATCTCGGTGGTGCCACGCTCGATGTATTTCCCGAAGAGCCCTTGCCGGCGGCGAGCCGTCTGTGGGCGCACACGAAGGTGTTGATCACGCCGCACATTTCGGCGGCCACGCTGCGCGAGGACTCTGTCGTCCAGATAGCGCAAAAAATCCGCGCGATCGAGGCCGGTGCAGCACTCACCGATGTAGTGGATCGTGCCAAGGGGTATTGAGACGATGCGCCCCTCAGACCACACATGACGCAATCTGATCCGGGCGGCTGGATGGAAATCGCCGCACGTGCGCGCCGCGAAGACCCCGTGCTCTCGCCTTGCATCGGCGTCTGCGTGATGGATGCGGCGTCGGACTATTGCAGCGGCTGTTTGCGCAGCCTCGCCGAGATTGCCGCCTGGTCGGGTGCGAGCGAAGACACGCGGCGTGCGATCAAGGCGGCCCTGCCTGCGCGGCGCGTACTGGTGCAACCCGGTGGTGCCGCAAACAATCGCGCATGACGGCATTCGCGTTTTTGCCGTCAATGACGCCGTCGATGCCGCCTTCGCTACAAGTGATCGAGCGCGGCTGGGTGTCGTCAAACAGTGTGGTGTTCATCGATGGCGACGACACGGCCGTGGTGGACACCGGTTATGGCCGTCATGCCCAGCAGACCGTCGCGCTCGTTAATCACGCGCTCGCCGGCCGCGCGCTCGGGCGCATCGTCAACACCCACACGCATTCGGATCACATCGGTGGTAACGCCGCCCTGCGCCGCGCGCACCCTGCAGTGCGCATCCACATTCCGCTTGGCGACGCGGACGTCATCCACCATTGGGACGAAGCGGCACTGCATCTGACAGCGATGGGCCAGCAATGCGAGCGCTTTGCCTTCGACCGCACCTTTGGCGTGTGCGGCGGCGCGTCTGATGGAATCACCGGGAGCTGCGGCGCCGCGCGCGCTCGGCCGCCCGCCGCTGATCCATCCCCTGAAATGTTGCGGCTCGGCGGCCTCGACTGGCAAGCCATCGGCTCGCCCGGCCATGACGCCTCATCGCAGATGCTGTACTGCGCCGGACACGGCATCCTGATTTCTGCTGACGCGCTCTGGGAAAACGGCTTTGGCGTGATCTTCGCCGAAGTCGATGGCGCACCCGATGCGCAGGGCAAGGCATTTGCCGCGCAACGCGCCACGCTCGACACCATCGCTACACTCGATGTGCGCGGTGTCATTCCGGGTCATGGCGCGCCATTCACAAACGCGCGTGCGGCGCTGGAGCTCGCCTACAGCCGTCTTGACTTCTTCACCGCCAACCCAGAGCGCCACGCTCGCAACGCCCTCAAGGTGACGCTGGCTTTTCTACTGATGATCGAGGGACGCGTGGCGCTCGATGGCTTGCCCGCACATCTTGCCGCACTGCCGCTGGCCGCGCGCATCAACGCGGACTACTACCAGCTCGACGCTGCCGCACTGACCACGTTTGTGGTCACCGAACTGGAGCGCAGCGGTGCCGCGCATCGCACTGGTGGCTGGCTGGTGTCCGGAAAGCAAATGGCCGCAGCGCGTTGACGCAGCTGCGGCCATTGGCCCGACACTAGACACCTCGCCTTGACTTACGCCTTCTTGCTCTTGCGCTCCTGATCGAGCAGATAGTCCATCACCGCGAGACACTTTTCCTGCCCGGCGGCAATCGAGGGCGAGGTGACAAATTTGCCGTTCACTGCCAGCATCGGCACGCCATCGACCTTGTAGTTGGCGACCACTTGCTTGGCACGCTGCAATTTGCCGGCCACACCGAACGACTTGAGCGTGTCGGCGAACTTGCCTTTGTCCACGCCATTGGCGCCGGCGAATTCGATCATGTCGGCTTCTTTCAACAACTCGCGGCGCTCGCCGTGAATGGTGTCGAAAATTTTGCGGTGCAGACGCCCGACCTCGCCGAGCGCGTCGATGGCGTAAAACAATTTGGCGTGCTGCACCCATTGCGGTGCGAACTGCGCATGCACGCGTCGGAAAAGTACGTCGGCCGGCAATTTCCTGGTCCAGGCATCGAGCGACGGCTCAAACGCATAGCAGTGCGGACAGCCGTACCAGAAAAATTCCAGCACTTCGATCTTGCTGCCCGATTCAGTCGCCTGCGGCGGCGTGACTTCGCGGTAGTCGATACCGGCATCAGGCATTTTGGCCTGCGCGCGCACGGTGCCGGACAGCACGGCACCTGACGCTGCAAGCGCGCCAACAAAGGTTCTGCGAGTGGTCTTCATGGAATCTCCCGGAGGGTTCAGGTCATCGGCTGATGAAAGACAGCGGGCGCGGTTGACGGCACTTTCCCGCTGTGATGCGGCTCTAACGCACGAACAAGGTAAAAAGTATACCGCCCAGCTGCGCGCACCTCGGACAAGTCATGCAGACACGCATGTTTTTGTCTGCCACGCACCGGACAACAGAGCGGCAGATCGCCGCACGCCTACTTCGATGCATCCTTGAGGCGGATCAGCGCCGCATCCACGCCGTTGGACGCCAGCGTCGAGCGCACGCGGTTAATGTCGTCCAGTCGGCCATAGGGGCCGAGGCGCACGCGATGCATGGTGCCCTTGCCTTCGACATCCACCGTCTCGACCTTGGCTTCAAAGCCCAGCAAGGCGAGCTTGGCTTTCTGGTTATCAGCGTCGCCGGCCGCAGCGAAGGCACCAGCTTGCAGAAAATACTGATCGCGGCTTGCGCTCTTGACATCGTCTGGTGCAGGGGCGGGCTTGCCATCGGCGGCGGGCTTGACCTCCGCGCCTTTGACATCTGCGCCGGCTTTTTTCTCAGCGGCCTTGGGGTCCACCTTGGCGACCTCTTGCGCCTTGCGCGCATCGACCACTTCTTCCTTGCCGGGCAGAATTTCGTAGAACGAGAAACGCTTGCCTTCGCCCGGTGCGCCCGCTTTGGCGGCATCGCCCGCCTTCGCGTCCTTGCCGTAGAGCGGCTTGTTGGGGTCGGAGTTGTCGGAA
>JANNCZ010000931.1:0-2001 GCA_031387185.1 Burkholderiales bacterium | reverse complement strand
CCGAGTTCGGGCACGGTGATCTGGTATTCGGCCAGCACTTCGAGCAGGTAGGCTTCAAAGGGTTCGTCGGCGCGATCCAGTTCGTCGATCAGCAGCACCGGTGACTTGGTCTGCGTGAGCGCCTGCAACAGCGGGCGCTCGATCAGCATGTCGCGGCGGTAGAGATTGCGGGCGAGGTGCGCTTTGTCGGTGTCGTGCAGCGCTTCGGCCATGCGGATTTCCATCAACTGGCGCGCGGCGTTCCATTCATAAGCGGCTTCGGAGATGCCGAGGCCTTCATAGCATTGCAGGCGGATCAGTTGCGTGTCTTGCGCGGCGGCGATCACTTTCGCCAACTCGGTCTTGCCGACACCGGCTTCGCCTTCGAGGAACAGCGGACGGCGCATGGTGAGCGCGAGGTGGAGCACGGTGGCCAGGCGGTCGTCGCACAGATAGTCGTGTGCGGCGAGCTTTTGTTTGAGTTGTTCGATGGCGTCGATGATGATGACTCCTGCCTTGCAGAGAGGTGCAGCACAAAAGAGAAGCGGGAACCCGGTGCCGATTTTAACGACAGGGGGTTCCCGCTGGTGCCCCGCAGATGCGGCGGGGCGGGTGTTGCAGCGCTACTGTTCGCGCTGGCGTGTACCTAAGCCAGTGCCTTGGCTACCGCCCGGCCCGCCATCACCGACACCATCGCGGCGCGGTATTCGGCCGAGCCGTGCAGGTCGGTGTTCATTCCCGCAGCTGACACCTTAACCGCCGCTGCTGCTTCAGGCGTGAAGCTCTTGGCGAGTGCGGCTTCGATGTCGGTGGCGCGGAACACGTGCGACTTCGCGCCCGTGACCGCGACGCGCACGCTGCTGCCAAACTTGGCCACGTACACACCCACCAGCGCGAAGCGCGAGGCCGGTTGCTTGTACTTGATGTAAGCCGCGCGCTCGGGAACGGGGAACTCGACCGAGGTGATGAGCTCGCCGGGTGCCAGCGCGGTTTCAAACAGACCTTTGAAAAAATCATCGGCGCTGATGGCGCGCTCCTGTTGGCCCAATGAAGCCTTGATGGTCGCGCCCAGCGCCAGCACCGCGGCTGGATAGCAGGCGGCGGGGTCGGCGTTGGCGAGCGAGCCGCCGAGGGTGCCCATGTTGCGCACCATCTGGTCGCCGATGCCGCCGGCCAGGTCGGCGAGAGCAGGCAGGGCTTTTTTGACATCGGCCGAGCGCGCCACTTCTGAGTGCCTTGTCATGGCGCCGATGATGACTTTGCCGCCGGCGACAGTGATGCCCTTTAACTCGCTGATGCCGTTGAGATCAACCAGGGTGCCGGTTTGCGAGAGGCGCAGTTTCATCGCCTGCACGAGGCTTTGGCCGCCGGCCAGAAAGCGGGCGTCGCCGCTTTTGGCCGAGGCGACTGCGGCGATGGCTGCGGCATTGCTGGCGGGGTTTTGATAATTGAATGCGTACATGTTTTTCTCCTTGTGCGTTAAGCGCGAGCCTGGGCGGCGCGCCACACGCGTTCGCGCGAGGCCGGCATTTCCAGATCGCGAATGCCGAGGGCGTCGGTGATGGCGTTGATCAGCGCCGGTGGCGAGCCAATCGCGCCGGCCTCGCCGCAGCCCTTGACGCCGAGCGGATTGTGCGAGCACGGCGTGACGCAGTTGTCGACCTTGAAGCTCGGCAGGTCGTCGGCGCGCGGCATGGCGTAATCCATGTAGGAGCCGGTGAGCAACTGGCCGGTTTCCTTGTCGTAGACGCAGCTTTCCAGCAGCGCTTGCCCCAGGCCTTGCGCGAGGCCGCCGTGTACCTGGCCTTCAACGATCATCGGGTTGACAATGTTGCCGAAGTCGTCCACTGCGGTGAACGAGCAGATGGTGGTTTCGCCGGTTTTCGGATCGACCTCGACCTCGCACACATACGAGCCGGCCGGAAAGGTGAAGTTGGCCGGGTCGTAAAACGCGTTTTCGTTCAACCCAGGTTCCAGTTTGTCGAGCGGGTAGTTGTGCGGCACGTAGGCGGTAAGCGTCAC
>JANNCZ010000593.1:0-4536 GCA_031387185.1 Burkholderiales bacterium | reverse complement strand
AGCAGCGTGCCTTGCGCGCCTTCAAACAACAGGCTCTTGCCGGCCGCCATTTCGCGATACAACTCGTGCGACACATCGGCCACCATCGGTTTGAGACGTGCCGCGAAGCCCAGTGCCTGATCGAGCACCTGCTGGTAATCGATCGGCGCGGCCTTGAGGTAGTTGACGAGCACGAAGTTGTGATACTCCATCGTCTCGGCAAGCTTGGCGGCGAAGCGCTCGGCGTTGAACAGATCAATCACCTTCAGCGCACGCCGCGCGACCTTGTCCTCGTAAGCCGGCCCGATGCCACGCCCGGTGGTGCCGATTTTGGCGGCGCCCTTGGCCGTCTCGCGCGCCTGATCCAGCGCCACGTGATAGGGCAGGATCAGCGTGCACGATTGAGAAATGCGCAAGCGCCTGGATACCGGCACGCCGACCGCTTCGAGCTCATCAATTTCCTTGAACAGCGCTTCCGGGGAGAGCACCACGCCGTTGCCAATGTAGCAGGCCACATCGGGGCGCAGCATGCCTGAGGGGATCAGGCGCAGGATGGTTTTTTTGCCGCCGATCACCAGCGTGTGGCCGGCGTTGTGGCCACCCTGAAAACGCACCACGCCCTGCGCGTGATCGGTCATCCAGTCAACGACCTTACCCTTGCCTTCATCACCCCACTGGGTGCCGACGACGACTACGTTTTTTGCCATGTTGATGCTTTCTGCCGGAAGATCAAATCAGGAAAGGGGGGTGACGGTCCATGCGCCCGCGCGCATCACCAACTCACGATTGCAGGGCGGCTGCCACGAACGCTTGTCGTGACCTGGCAAGTCGGGGACGACGACTTCGCCTGCTGCACGCAGTGCCGCGACCTTGGTGCGCAGGGCATCGCTATCGTCGAGCGGCGCGAGTATGGCACCAGCATGCGGCACAATCGCGGCCACCGCCGCAAGCTCTTTCAGGTCGAGCGAAAAACCGGTCGCCGGCCGGGCGCGCCCAAAGGATTTGCCGACTTCGTCATAACGTCCGCCGCGCGCAATCGCATTGGGCAAACGCTCGACATAGGCCGCAAACACTACGCCGCTGTGGTACTGGTAGCCACGCAACTCGGCAAGATCGATGCTCACTTGCGCCCCGCGCATTTGCGCCACCAGAGTACGCAACTCTGCCAATGCCGCTGCGATGCGCGCATCGGCAGGCAATTCACGCGCGGCCTGCTCCAACACCCCGGCCCCGCCATACAAGCGCGGCAACAGCAAAAACGCCTCGCGCAGCGGTGCGGCCAAGCCGGTCAATGCACCGCGCAGCGCTGGAATGTCCTTGGCCTGAATGCGCGCAAACAACTCTTCGGCGCGACGCTCGTCCAGCGCAGCCATAGCAGCCAACGCGCGGAACACGCCGACGTGGCCGACGTCGAAGCGCACCGTCGTCAAACCGGCCAGCCCAAGCACATGCAGCAACAGATTCTGGATTTCGACATCCGCTTCAATGCCTGAATGTCCGTAGATTTCAGCACCAATCTGCAAGGGCTCGCGCGTGGCGTTCAGGCCTTGCGGCAAGGCATGCAGCACCGGCCCGCAATAGGCCAGGCGCGTGACGCCTTCGCGATTGAGCAGGTGCGCGTCAATGCGCGCGGCCTGCGGCGTGGTATCGGCGCGCAGGCCCATGCTGCGGCCCGACAACTGATCGACCAGCTTGAAGGTGCGCAAATCCATGTCATGGCCGGTGCCAGTCATCAATGAATCAAGGTATTCGAGCAAGGGCGGCATCACCAGCTCGTAGCCATGCACACGGAAGGCGTCGAGCAACAGGCGGCGCACATGCTCGACGCGGCGCGCCTCTTCGGGCAGCACATCGGCGATGTATTCAGGCAATGCCCAGCGTGTCATGCGGTTCTCTTAATCGAGCAGCAGCAAGGCACAACCACCCAGGGTCGCTGCCATGCCGATAAAGCGGATTTGCCCGTCGTTCATCTCCAGCACACGACGAAAAGTCTCGCGCCATGCACCCGGCGCAATCAACGGCAGGAAGCCCTCAATCACGAGCAGCAGCCCGAAGGCCGTCAAGAGGGAAGACATCACGTCGGGTACGGCTCAGAGCAACGCAGGCAGCGCAATTGCCGGCTACTTTTTCTTCGGCGTGCTGCCGCCACCGGCATTCTTCAAATACTTGAAGAACTCCGAGCTCGGATCGACCACGATGACGTCGTTGCGGCTGCGGAAGCTGTTGCGATACGCTTCAAGGCTGCGATAGAAATTGTAGAACTCGGGATTCTGGCCAAACGCCTGTGCGTAGATAGCCGATGCCTTGCCGTCGCCCTCACCCTGGATGCGCTGCGCATCGCGATAGGCTTCGGCAATGATCACTGAACGCTGGCGGTCGGCGTCGGCGCGAATTTTTTCGCCATCGGCCACGCCGGTAGAGCGCAGTTCATTGGCTACGCGTTTGCGCTCCGACTCCATGCGCCGGAACACCGAGTCCTTGATTTCATCGGAATATTCCACCCGCTTGAGGCGCACATCGACAATCACCACGCCCAGGCTTTTGGTATCTTCGTTGACCTTGGTGCGAATGTCCTGCATCACGCGTTCACGCGCCCCTGACACCATGTCGTTGACGGTACGTTTGCCGATCTCATTGTTGAGAGCATCGCGCAGAAATTTCTGGATCTGGTTGACTGCTTCGGCTTCGAGGCCGCGCACGCTGACGTAATACTGCTTGGGATCGGCAATGCGCCACTTGACGAAGGAATCGACCACCAGATTTTTCTTTTCGGACGTCTGGAAGCGGTCCGAGTCGGGTGTGTCAATCGTCAAAATGCGTTTGTCAAAATAGGCGACGTTTTGGAACGGCGGCGGCAGCTTGAACTTCAACCCCGGCTCGCTCACCACTTCCTTGACCTCGCCCAGGGCGAAGATGATCGCGTACTGGCGCTGATCGACCACAAACAGCATACTCGACGCCAGCATAGCGGCAAACAGCGCAAAAAACAGGGCAGAAACGACACGGTTCATCAGCGTGCCTCCCGCTCGCGCGTGCGCCCGGCATCACGCGAACGCGCATCGACCGGCGTGGGTGGAGAGGGATCGACGCTCGGGCGCGCCACCGGCGGCGGTTCGCCCCCAGCTGCAGCGGCACTCGCGCCGGCTGCGCCAACCAACTTGTCCAGCGGCAGATACAGCATCTGGTTGCCCGCCTTGGCATCGATCATGATCTTGGAAGTGTTGGAAAACACCTGCTGCATGGTGTCAAGATACATACGGTCGCGCGTGACCTGCGGTGCGCGGCTATATTCGGCGAGCACAGTCTTGAAGCGGTTCGCCTCGCCTTCAGCCGAGACCACCACTTTTTGTTTGTAGCCTTCAGCTTCCTGCAGCAAACGCGCCGCCGTGCCGCGCGCCTTCGGAATCACATCGTTGGCATAGGCCTGGCCGTCATTCTTGGCGCGTTCGCGGTCCTGTCCCGCCTTGACGGCATCATCAAACGACGCCTGTACCTGCTCGGGCGGCTGAGCGTTCTGGATCGTGACATTCACAATCGAGATGCCTGACTCATAGCGGTCAACAATCTGCTGCATCAGTTTTTCGGCACCCTTGGCAATTTGTTCTTTACCTTCATAGAGAGCGAAATCCATCTTCGACTTGCCGACGATCTCGCGCATGGCCGTCTCGGCCGCCTGCAATACCACCTCGCCCGGCTCACGATTCTTGAACAGCCAATCCTCTGCCTTGATGAGCCGGTACTGGACCGCGAATTGGATGTCGATGATATTTTCGTCATCAGTCAGCATCAGCGACTCTTTGAGCACCTTGGTCTTGACGTTGTTGCGATAACCAATTTCGACCTGCCGCAACTGTTGCAAATTGACCATCTCGTGGCTCTCGAACGGATAAGGCATGCGCCACTTGAAGCCGGCCTTGTCGGTCAGCGACTGAAATTTGCCGAAACGCAGAATCGCGGCCGTCTGACCTTCCGGCACGATGAAAAACCCGCTCGACGCCCACAGCAGCGCCACCACCGCCAGTATGAGCGCAATACCGCCGCCAAACATTTTGGCGCTCGGCGGTTGTGAAGGTGCTCCACCGCCAGTGCCGCCGGGGTTCGGCTGCGGACGCTGGGGCGCGCCTGGCTTGCCGCCGAACAGGCCGGTCAGCTTGCGGTTGAAGTCGCGCCACAGCTCTTCGAGATCGGGCGGCCCGCCGCCAGTGGCGAATACGCGCACATCGTTCCAGCCGGATTGCCAACGCATCTTGAGTGCCGAAAACAGGTTCATGGATTTGACATTCGTTTCAGAAAACAGAAACGGCGGAAGCGTTCTCGCCAGCCGCCGTCATATTTTGGTCTGCCTCGCCGTGCGGCTTGCGCCACCCGCCCCCCGTTCGACCATCCCGCGTACCATTGTCAAGTGCCTGGCCGTCATGTGCAAGGCCGTCAGATGGCAACCCTTCACGTGACACTCCTTGCAGTCGAAACGCTGCCACTGCTTCAGCCAGCGCCTGCCGCAAATGGGGCAAGCCATCGCGCGTACGCGCACTCAAAAATACACGGGAAATTTTAGCA
>JANNCZ010000915.1:0-1576 GCA_031387185.1 Burkholderiales bacterium | reverse complement strand
GCAAGGGGTTTGCGCTGGCGTTGGCCGAAGGCTCCCGCAAGGAAACACGCAAACGCTGGCGCAAGAAGAAACCCGAACTGACATCGGCAAGGGCGAAGTCATCCAGAACTTCGGCAATGGGCGCGGCCACAAGGTCACGCTGTTCGCCTTGGGCAACATGCAGAACATTGCGAAGAAGGCGGCCGCCCAACTCGCCGCCGAAGGTTTCAACTGCGCCATCATCAATCCGCGCTTCACCAAGCCGCTCGACAACGAACTCCACCTCCAATACGCCAGCCTCTCCGACGTGGTCGTCACTCTGGAAGACCATGTCCTGCCCGGCGGCTACGGCAGCGCCGTGCTCGAACTCTTCGCCGAGCAGCGCGTCCAGGTGCCCGTCGTCCGGATTGGATGGCCCGACGCCTTCATTGAGCACGCCTCCTCGGTGGATTACCTCCGCGCCAAGCACGGCCTCACCGCCGAAAATACCGTGGCGAAAGTGAAGGCGCAGTTCAACGCCGCGCCGGCGTCCACCCCAGCGACGAATCCCGCACCCAAACTCATCTGATTGCAGCCGCTCCGGCGGCGCTTTTTTCCGTCACCGCGCGTCAGCCTGCTGGCGCGCGGTTTTGCTTTCCCGTCCGCACCCCAAAACTCGTGTCGCGCCACACCGTCGGGGGGCTTCCGCCTTGAGCCTCATCGCCATCACGTGGCGTCCACCTTGGGCGGGCATCCGCAGAGTTTTCGCCAGGCATTGCGCCTGGACTTCAAGCCGAGCTGGTCGAGGTAATGTGCGTCGAGGCTGGTCCTGGGTGGGACTCCCGGCGCCGCCTTCTTTTCGTGGTCGAGCGCGTTGGCCACGTGTACCGCCGTCAGCAAGGAGAATGACGTGTCCCGCGCGAGCAGGGGCGAGTGATGCCACGCTACGGCGCGCAGAATCGGCAGCGGCAGGCCCCACATGCCCAGCAGGCAGGCGCCCAACTCGCCATGCGTCGCGCCCAGTGCTTCCTGCTCGACCTGCCGTTCGCCAACCTGCCGCCGTTCGGATTGCGCGAGCAGATTGCTATAGTCCTCCGGCAGGTTGGCCGCGAGCAGGAGCTTGCCCACGTCGTGGAGCAGGCCGGCCGTGAAAGCCATGTCAGCCAGGCGCCCGTCCTTGGTCTCGGCCATGGTAAGGCTCCGCGCGCAGGCGCCGACCCCCATGCAATGCCGCCAGAGCAAGTCGAGCGAGAAACCGGCGCAAAGCGTCTTGTCGAACTGGGAAAACACCTTGGCCATGAGCACGAGCGACTTCGTCCGCTCGGTTCCCAAAAACATCACCGCCGCGCCCGGATCGTTAATCTCGCTGGTCACGCCGAAGAATGGGGAGTTGACCACCTGCAGAATCTTCGCGGTCATCATCGGGTCGGTGGCAATCAGCCGGGCGACAAACTCGATCGAACCATCGGGCTTCTGCAGCTCCGTCATCACCTGCGTGTAAAGAGTTGGCAGGCTCGGCAGCTGTTTCATCCGGCCGACGAGCGTCTTCAAGCTCTCGTTGGACATCCACCCATCAATGAGCAGCGCGCGCTCCAGATGGCCGTCGATGGCCTCGGCA
>JANNCZ010000913.1:0-4786 GCA_031387185.1 Burkholderiales bacterium | reverse complement strand
CGTTGAAGGAGCCTTCATGCTGATTCGCGCCATTCTCAAAACCGCGCTCGCTCTCGCCGCCGTCGCCGCATTGGCCACAAGTGCCCAGGCCCACCACGGCTGGAGCGATTACGACGACAAGACCACGCTCAACCTCACCGGCATCGTGGTCGAGTCGAAATACGAAAACCCGCACGCCACGCTCAAACTCAAATCCGGCGACAAGACCTGGTTCGCCTGGCTCGCGCCGCTGTCGCGCATGGAAGCGCGCGGCATGAATGGCGACATGGTCAAGGTGGGCGCCACCATCACGCTGATCGGCTACCCAAGCACCAGCAAGAAAGACGAGCTGCGCGTCGAGCGCGTCATCGTCAACGGCAAAGCCACCGAATTGCGCTGAGCGCACCGTTTTGCCAAGGCGCTTTCATGGACATCGGCCAAGCCATTCATCAGTTGCCGCTGGCCGTCTTCCTGCGCACCAATGCGATTGCGTATCCGCTGACAGAGTCGCTGCATCTGGTGTCGATAGCGCTGCTGTTTGGTTCGATCGCGGTGGTCGATTTACGCATTCTTGGCCTCTCGCGCACGCTCCCGCTGCGCCAGTTGGCGCAGCATGCCCTGCCGTGGACGGTGCTCGCGTTCATGGGCGCGGTGGCGACTGGCTCGTTGCTGTTTCTCGCGCACGCGGCTGACTTGATCGGCAATCGTGTGTTCATCGCCAAGCTCAGCCTCATCTTTCTGGCAGGTATCAACGCGGTGATGTTTCATACTGGCCCCTACGTCAATGTCGCGGCATGGGATGTGGGCGTGCCGCCGCCGCTCAGCGCGCGCATCATGGCTGCGGCGTCGATGCTGATGTGGGCGGGCGTGATTTTTTGTGGCCGCTGGATCGCCTACTGATGCAACGTAAAAGAGGCACTACACGGAGCTGCGCATGACGCCGGTGTTGCAGGTGTTCGCGAAAGCGCCCGTCGCGGGCGAGTGCAAGACGCGGCTGATACCGGCGCTCGGTGCTGAGGGCGCTGCGCGATTGCACGAGCGTCTGGTTCGGCATCGTCTTGCAATGGCGCACGAGTGGCAGCAGGCCGCGCGGCAGTCAGCGCCAGACGCCTGTATCGAGTTGTGGTGCGCACCGGACACGCAGCATGCATTCTTCGCGGCGTGCGCCAGGGAGTTCAATGTCACGCTCAGGCAGCAGACCGGCCCCGATCTGGGCGCACGCATGTGGCTCGCCTTGTGTGGTGCCCTCGCGCGTGGCGCGCGTCCGGTGTTGATTGGCAGCGACTGTCCGTGGCTGATGGCTGACGACATCGCGGCAGCGTTTGCCGCGCTCGACCAGGCCGATGCCGTGGTCGCGCCCGCCCACGACGGCGGCTATGTGCTCACCGGTCTCGCACGCGCCGTTCCCGAATTGTTCGCCAACATCGCATGGGGTACGGCTAAGGTCATGTCTTCCACACGCAAGGCTGCCGCGCGAACGCATACGCATCTCGCCGAACTGCGTACCTTGCACGACCTTGACACCCCGGCCGATTTGACGCGCCTGAAAGCCGTTCCGCAATTTGCTGCGCTCCTGGATGGACTGAACCCATGAAACGCCCACATTCATTTACGTTGTTCGCCGGATTGACCCTTGTGGTTTGTTGCGCCACAGGCACAGCGTGGGCGCAAGAGACCATCGAAGCCGGCACGTTCTCCAAACAAGCGCCCGGCGGCACGCCGCAAGACTGGAAGCCGCTGGTCTTTCGCAACATCGAAAAGCACACCATCTACACGCTCGTCAAAGAAGGCAACACCACGGTACTCAAAGCCGACAGCAGCGCCTCCGCCTCCGGCCTCACGCGTGATCTCTCGGCACTCAACCTCAACATCCGCGACACACCTATCCTCAAGTGGCGCTGGAAGATCGCCAATCTCGTGAAGAACGCTGACATTGCGACCAAAGAGGGCGACGACTACCCGGCACGCATCTACGTCACCTTCAAATACGACCCGGAACGCGCTGGTGTCGGCATGCGCATGCAATACGGCATGGCCAAATCCCTCTATGGCGAATACCCACCGCACGCCGGCATCAACTACGTGTGGGACGGCAAAGCGCCCGCAGGCACGATGGTGCCGAATGCCTACACGGCGCGCGCCATGATGTTCGTGGTCGAGTCCGGCGTCAAGCGCGTTGGCGAATGGGTCGAGGTCGAACGCAACGTCTACGAAGACTACAAGCGCGCCTTCAAGGAAGAGCCGCCACCGGTGCTGGGAATTGCGGTGATGACGGATACGGATTCGACCGGGGAAGCCGCAGTGGCGTGGTACGGCGACATATCGTTACGCAAAAAGCCGTAAAGCCAATCGGCCGGAGAGGTGCATGGATAGGACTTCTGCGGGCATATCGGACTAAAGAATGACTCTCGGAGCGGTTTGTGGCCGCTTGCGTGGTAGCCAAATTGGGACCAGCATCGGTTGCACTGCTGTCCGTTAATCGTCTGCAAAGGAGGGCGCTGTAGTCTTCCGGGAATGGCCCGATACTTGGCATATACTATGATATATCTCATCGTTCGAAAGGTACGCCATGAGCCAAGTTGCCAAACTCTTCAACAATGGCCGCAGCCAGGCAGTACGTCTGCCAGCTGCCTGCCGCTTCGACACTCACGAAGTCTTCATTCGGAAAGACGCGCAAACGGGTGATGTCATCCTGTCGCGCAAACCCGCTACCTGGGATGGATTTTTTGATGCGCTCGAGGGTGTCCGTGTACCCGGCGGGTTCATGGGCAAGAAGGAGCGCATCCAAGCTTCACCGGCGCGTGACCCTTTCGAGGGCTGGCGTGAATGAGTCATCAATACATGCTGGACACCAACACGGTAAGCTTTCTGGTGCGGCGGCAACCAAAGCTTGTCAGGCGCATTGTTGATACACCCCTCGCCGCGCTCTGCATGTCGGTGATTACCGAGAGTGAATTGCTCTATGGTCTGGCCAAACGCCCCGATGCCACGCGGCTTCACGCCGCGGTGCACGAACTGTTGCGGCGGGTGGACGTGCTGCCTTGGAGCCGCCTCGCAGCGCAGCGCTACGGCTCGGTGCGTGCTGCCATGGAAAGCAAGGGCAAAGTGCTTGCGCCTCTCGACATGCAAATTGCGGCGCATGCCCTTGGGGCCGGCGTAGCCCTGGTGACCAACGACCGTGCCTTCAAGCAGGTGCCGGGGTTGGCGCTGGAGGATTGGACAGTCTGAGAGCGCAGCGCAGTGCGTGCCTGCCGGGAGTGCACGGTGGGATTCAGCTCATCAATACGAGCGCAATACCCATTGCCGCAGGCAGTGCCTGCACAAACAAGATTTTCTTGCCCACTGTTGCCGCGCCATATACACCGGCAATCACCACGCAACTCAAAAAGAAAATCTTCACGCCTGCGCCCGCAGCACCGAGCGTGATGCCCCAGATCAGGCCGGCGGCGAGGAAACCGTTGTAGAGGCCTTGATTGGCGGCGAGGGTTTTGGAGATCGCTGCGTGCTCGGGTGTTTGGCGGAAGGTGCGCAGGCCGAGGGGCTTGTCCCAGAGGAACATTTCGAGCACCAGAAAATAAATGTGCAGCAGTGCGACGATGGCGATGACGATGTTGGCGACCAGTCCCATGATGTCTCCTCGTTGCCGCTGACGCGGCTAGGGTGCCCTGCTAAAGGCGCGTTATGCCGCTGCCAGGATGGCTTCGGGGGTGTCGTTGATGGTGGTGCGGCGCAGCTCGCGGCGCTCGGCGATATCGAAGCGGCGGCCGCGGTGAACTGTCGCGCGGTTGTCCCAGATCACCAGGTCGCCTGCCTGCCATTCATGCACGTAAACGCGCTCGCGTTGGGTGGCGTGTTCGAGCAGGTCGGAGAGAAAGATGCGCGCTTCCGCCGTCGGCCAGCCGGTGATGGCGCGTGCGTGCGCACCGATGAACAGCACCTTGCGGCCTGAGCCGGCGTGGGTATCGACCAGCGGCCATAGCACGGGCGGCATTTCTTTTTTCTGTTCGTCGGTGTAGGCCTCGTCACCGAGGAGGATGCGGGTGTGCAGGGCGTAGTGCTCGGTCTCAAGACCCTCGACGGTATGGCGGGTGCGCTCGTCGAGTGCATCGTAGGCGGCGCGCAGATCGGCGAATTCGGTATTGCCACCCCACGACGGCAGGTGGACTGCGTGCAGCATTGAGTAGGCCGCGCGCGGGTTCATGAACGAGCTGTCGCTGTGCCAAAGCTGGTTGGCGAAGTTGGACAGGTTCTTCGGCGAGGCGCGCTGGTTGACGCGGCCCTCGATATCGACATTGGAGATGTCGATCAGGCGCTCGTCGGCAAAACGTTCGCGCCGTTTGAAGACGCGCTTCAAGCCGATGTCGAGCGGGCCGAACGAGCCGGCAAAGGCCAGTTGCTGCTCCTGGGTGAGCGGCTGGCCGCGCCAGACCAGCACGCCGTACTGGTTCATCGCGGCGTTGATCGCGCGCAGGTTGGCGTTCGACAGCGGCCCAGTGAGGTCGATGCCGCTGGCTTCGGCGGCGAAGACGGGGTGCAGGGGTTTCAGTTGCAGGCTCATGATGCGCTCCGCTAGTGGTTCGGGGATGATGGTTCGGTGACGATGGTTGGGGTGCGATGTTGCGCCAGAGCCGCGGCGGTGTCGTATGTCATGCAGCGTGCCGCGTTGTTCGACACGTTACTCGGGCTGGATTTTCGCATCGGCAATCACGCGCGCCCAGCGCTTCATTTCGCTCTGCACGAAGGCGTCAAATTCCTCCGGCTTGGACGCCACCACTTCCATGCCCAGCTCGTCGATGCGTTTTTTGAT
>JANNCZ010000906.1:0-3067 GCA_031387185.1 Burkholderiales bacterium | reverse complement strand
GCGGCCGGGCATTGGCTGCACACACCGGTTTTCTTGCGGCGGTCAACCTTCAACCAGCAGCAACCGCCGGCACAGGCGCGGGTATCGGTGCAGCCGCATTCGATGCAGGTGGCGTCGGTGGCTTGAGTGAGGATCCAGATCATGTCTGCCCCCCGCACACCAGCACCGAGCGGCGCACCATGAGGCCCGTGTACGCGTTAAAGGACAAGCCATGCCCCGGACACGTCACCACACCATCGGCATCCGGCGGCAAGCCCTTCAGAGGAAAACCGCGATGCGGACAGACCAACCCGGGCTTGAGGCAGCGTCCGGCAAACGCGTCTTCCAGCGGGCGCAGCCAAGCCAATTGCTTCAGTGGCCACTGCGGCATCTCACGCCTGCACACTCGACGCTTGAGCATCGGCGGCGGCAACTCAAACATGTTGGGTGTCCCATGCCCTGTACAGAGCGGGACTGCCAGAGGTGGCCGATACGCGCGCGTCGCAAATTTGAAATCAGCATCGCAGACAAAGCGCCAATCGACGTGCACGTGCTGGTGCGGGAAGTTGATGAACTGCGCATCCTCATGTTGCGGCCCGATCACCGGCCAGTCGCGCAAGCGCTGATAGAGACGCGCGCGCACGGTCGGCACCCGATAGAAGCGGCCAATCGTGAATGGGATCATCAATCCGGCACCTTCCCATGCAGCACGGCATACGCCTCCATCGCGTCGGCCAGCGCGAAGGCCTCCTGCACCTTGTCGATGTTGACCTTGTGCAAGTGCGCGCAGGCTGCCCAGTCGCGCACGCGCTTGGCGGCCAGCTTGTCCTGGCCGCGCAGCACAAAAAACGGCTCATCTGGCTTGAGCATGGCCAGCGGGTTGTACTTACTCGGGTGTTCAATGGTTCCAATGGCCATGGTCGTCTCCTTGGCGTTACGAGGTTGCTCGAGGTTGCTTCGAGGGTTGCTTCGAGGGAGGCCGGCGGAAGATGCCGGCCAGGTACACACCGGTGAACCACAGGCTCACCGTAAACATGCCGAACTGATCGGCATAGAGGGTGTCTGCCAGCCAGCACGGCTGCCCGGCCAGGCCCACCCAGCAGCCCACCCGGTGCGGCCCGCTGCCCGGAGCGGATGAAGAGATCAGCGCGATCGCCAGCGCTGCGCTGATCAGGATACAAAGCTGCGTGGCGGGCATCAGGCGGCCTTCCGCATGATCTGCTCGTCCTTCACCCGGCTCTGCTGGTGGTTGGTGATGACGCGCGGGTGGTTGTACGCATAGACGATCCAGCGTTCGCCAAAGTCGCACTGCATCCCTTGTTCCTCGGCTAAGTGATCCAGCTTGATGGTTCTCATCACCGCGCGCGCGATCTTGCTGGTCAGCATGTGGCCACCGCTTTTTGTCGGGCGAACCACGCCCGGATTTCCTGCTCGTCTTCCTTGCTGCACTTCCCCTTCAACCTCCACTCGCAAGCGAGCAGCTCGAAGCGACTGCAGGTGTCCATGCGGCCGGTGGCGCGATCAATCAGCACATGCACTTCGGCCTGCGGACGCGAGTCCATGCGCATCACCGCGAAGGCATCGTCGAGATTCGCTGCGTCCAGGCCGCGCAGTTCTGTAAGATCGAACGGGAAGCGCGGCCCGTTGTAGAGGCCGAGCAGCAGCTTCACTGCCACGCGAGCGCCGCCATGGTTTTGCTGCGCCATTGTCCAAAAGCGCAACAGCGCTTCAATCTGTGAAGCGGCCGCCTGGCTCATGCCGCCACCTGCAGGTAATGCCGCCGAGCCGCCGTGCGCTTCATGCGCCCGCCGTCAGCCTGCTCGGCCGCGCGCGCCAGATCCTCCTTGGTCACCCCGATGTAGGCGTCCCCGGAGCGCATGTCGACGTGCCCGAGCTCAAGCTGGATCACCTTGCGCAGCGCCTCGTTGGTTTTGCAGGTGGTGCGGTTGACGATGTTCATCGCCCGCGTGTGGCGGAACCAATGCGGCGTCCCGCCGCGCAGCCCGGCCACCCGCAGCCAGTGTTTCACGCGCGCCTGGTAGCTGCGCACCGACAGCATGTCGCCCTCGCGGGTCAGGATGAGGGGTGCCTCGGGCATGCCATCGCCGCCCATCTCCTTGTGGACGGTCAGCGCGTCACTCAACCACTGCCGCACTTCGATCGTGACGATCTTCTCGTGGTCCTTCGCCTTGCGCTTGCGCACGCTGCGCGGAATGAAAATCCACCCGGTCGCCAGGGCCGATACCGCAGCGCCCACCGTCAGTTGTGAAAACTCCGTAATCCGAAAGCCGGTCAAAACCAACAAGTGCATCCAGGCGGTGTCGCGCCGGGCAATCACGTCTTTCAAAGCCGCTGGCGCGGCGAGCAGTTTCTTTTGTTCCGCTTCGGTCCAATACTTCACCATCGGGCCGTTGCTGCGCTGGTGCGTTTCGTTGTTCATCTGTCGTCTCCTTCGCGGCCGGGGGTTGGAATTGGGCAGCATGCGTGGCCAGCGCGCGCTCCTCAGGGGATTGGGTGATCTCGATGGCCACAAAAAACGCCGCCACCCAGCCGGCGCTGATGACCCAGTCGCGCAGCGGAAAACCGAAGGGCCTCATGCCAGCGCCATCTCGGCATCAGGCGGGCCGCGGCGCGCCGACGCCGGGGGCACATTCACATCGGTCAGGCTCGCCCAGAAATGGCCCTTCTTGGTGCCGCTATCGTGGCGCGTCACGCACAGGTAGCGATTGTTCTTGACCATCACGGCAGTGATGGTGCCGGGGCCATCAGTCACGTGTGCCACGCGCAGACCGTAGCGCGGCACCGCAGTGTTGTGAGGCTGGTCATGGAATGACATGCTGTTTCTCCTTCGCTGGAAAAAAGCGGTCTGCCAGCTCGCGCTGGAACAATCTGCAAAAGTGGCTGGCGAAATGGTTTCACTTGAAGTAGTTGAAAAAATTGCCAATACTGCCGCCCCAGAACATCAGCATGCCGCAAGCTCACAAATGGATGCACAGCGTGGCGAAACCATTATCTTATTTACCACCGACCCCGATTTAAAGCGCGAAGATTTACAAATGGTCGCCAAAAACTTAAAACAGCCAGAAAT
>JANNCZ010000893.1:0-4142 GCA_031387185.1 Burkholderiales bacterium | reverse complement strand
GGCGAGTACCGGTTTGGCACGCGCGAACGCGGCTGCATCGCCGCCGCACATGATGGCCAGCGTGCCTTCGCCCGCGCCTTTGACGCCACCGGAAACCGGCGCGTCGATCCATTCCATGCCGTTGGCTTGTTTCAGGCGTTGCGCGAAGTTACGGGTCTTGTCCGGGCGAATGCTGGCGTGGTCTACCAATACCTTGCCTGCGCCTGCGGCTTGGGCAACGCCATCTGTACCGAACACGACTTCCTCGACCGCCTTGGCATCGAAGAGGCACATCATGATGATGTCCGCTTTCTCCACGGCGGCGCGCGGGGTGCCGGCGGCAATCGCGCCCAGAGCGAGCGCCGGTGCAAGCTTGGGTTTCGAGCGGTTCCACACGTGTACCTGATAGCCGGCGGCGAGGAGACGTTTGGTCATGGGGTCGCCCATGAGGCCGAGGCCGAGATAGGCAAGCACGGGTTTACTCATGGTCAAACTCCTTTTGGCCAATCAACCGCACCCGAATGCGTCACGGCACCCAGATTCGCCGGGCCGACCAGCCTGGCGTATTTCTCCAGTGCGCCGGCGAGACGCTCTTGACGTTGCGGCTTCCACGCCGCGCGCCGTGCCGCCAGCTCGGTGTCGCTCACCAGCATGTCAATGGTGCGGGCGTTGCAGTCGATGCGGATCGCATCGCCATCCTGTACCAGCGCCAGCGGCCCGCCTTCGGCCGCTTCGGGCGCAGCGTAGCCGATGCACATGCCGCGGGTGGCGCCGGAGAAGCGGCCGTCGGTAAGGAGTGCCACTTTTTCGCCCATGCCTTGCCCATAGATCAACGCGGTGGTGCCGAGCATTTCGCGCATGCCGGGGCCGCCTTTGGGGCCTTCGTTGCGAATGATGAGCACTTCCCCTTCCTGGTAGGCGCGGCGCTTGACTGTATCAACACAGGCTTCTTCGCCATCGAATACGCGGGCCGTGCCTTCTGTCATAAAGGTTCTTCAGGGAGGCATTGACTTGCGGCCCACGCGCCGTACCGCGTCTCCACGATTCTGACTTGGCGCTAGGTAGCGTGATTACGAGCGCAGCACTTCAATCAGCGCCGTCTCGACGGCAATCACTTTCTTAGCGTCACCCAGGCCCGGCCCTTCGACCAGGAACACGTCCTCGGCGCGCTCGCCCAATGTGGTGATTTTTGCGGTCTGCAAATTGACGCCGTGCTCGCCGAGCACGCGCGCGATACGAAACAACAGACCCGGCCGGTCGCCCGCAGTGATGGTGAGGATGTGGCGCTGGCCGCGCTCGTCGGAGCGCAGATCAACCGATGGCTCGATAGCGAAATGGCGCGCCTGACGCGAGAGGCGACCGGTGAGTGGCGCGGGCAGCGGCGCCTGTTCGGCGAGCAACACCGCGAGGTTGCGCTCTACGGTTTCGGGCAGGCCGTGTTCCTGATGGCCGCCGCCAGCCTCCATGACGAGGAAAGTGTCGAGCGCATAGCCGTGGCGCGTGGTGTGGATTTTGGCGTCCACCACCGAGAGCCCGGAGCGCTCAAAAAATCCGCAGATGCGTGCAAACAAATCGGGCTGGTCCTTCACGTAGACCATCACCTGCAAGCCTTCGCCAATCGAGGCGTGGCGCGCGCGCACCACTGGCTTCGCGGCGTCGACACGATAGTGCAGGGTGCGCGTTTGCCAGGCAATTTCCTTTGCGTCATGGCGCATGAAATAGGCCACATCGAGCTGGCTCCACAGGCCTTCGTGCGCCTTGTCTGACAGGCCGTAGAGCTTGAGATTGTCGAGTGCTTCTGACTGTTTCTGTTGCATGTCAGCATCGAAGTCGACCTTGCCGCCGCGCAACAGTCTGCGGGTGGCGCGGAACAAGTCTTCGAGCAGCTTGCCTTTCCACGCGTTCCACACCTTGGGGCTGGTGCCGCGAATGTCGGCAACGGTGAGGAGGTAAAGCGCAATCAGGTTGCGCTCGGTCTTGACCAGCTTGGCGAAGCGCTCAATCGTGTCAGGCTCGGACAAATCCTGCTTTTGCGCGACGGACGACATCGTGAGATGGCACTCAACCAGAAACACCACCAGCGCGGTGTCGTCACGGCTGATGCCGTGCTCGCGGCAAAACTTGCGTGCGTCAGCGCGCCCCAACTGGCTGTGATCACCGCCGCGCCCCTTGGCAATGTCGTGAAACAGGGCGGCCACGTAGAGCAGCCAGAAGCGGTCAAAGTTGGCGATCAGGCGCGAGCACAGCGGGTATTCATGCGCGTGTTCGAGCATGGTGAAGCGGCGCATGTTGCGCACCACTTGCAGGATGTGCTGATCGACCGTGTAGACGTGAAACAGGTCATGCTGCATCTGGCCGATGATGCGTTTGAACGGCGGGATCAAGCGGCCGAGGATGCCCCATTGATTCATGCGCCGCAGTTCGTGGGTAATGCCGCGCGGTGCTTGCAGCATCTTGAGGAACATCTGCCGGTTGTCCGGATCACGGCGGAACGCCGCGTCGATGCGGTCGCGTTCGCGCCACAGCGCGCGCAAGGTCTGCGCCGTCATGCCCTTGAGTTCCGCATGGGTTTGCAGCAGATAAAAGCATTCAATCAGCGCGCGCGGATGTTCTTCAAACACCGTCACGTCGTTGACGGCGAGCAAATCGCGCTGGGCATGAAAGCGCGCGTTGATCGGCCGCGCCTCAAACACTGCTCCGGGAAACAATTGCCCGGCAATGTTTTGCAACAGGATGGTATTGAGCTGGATGATCCAGCGCGCATTGACGTAATAACGCTGCATCAACTGCTCACTGGCGCGCTTGGCGCCTTTGGCTGCAAAGCCGAAAGCCTCGGCCATTACGGTTTGGTGGTCGAACAGCAGGCGGTCTTCGCGCCGCCCGGTGATCAGATGCAGGCGCACGCGCAGGGTTTGCAAAAACGCTTCGCGGCTGGCGAGCATGCGCGACTCTTCGCGCGTGATGATTTGGCGTGCGGCGAGTTCGCTCCACTTCAAACCGAGGTTGGCGCCGCGTGCAATCCACAAAATCACCTGCAAATCACGCAGGCCGCCGGGTGACTCCTTGCAATTGGGTTCGAGACTGTAGGGCGTGTCCTGGTGGCGCGCGTGGCGCTGTTCGAGTTCGAGCTTCTTGGCGGTGTAAAAGGCTTTTGGCTCGAGATGGCGGCGCACGCCTATGTCGAGGTCACGCGCCAGCGCCGTGTTGCCGGCCAGACGGCGCGCTTCGATCAGATTGGTCTGGATCGTGATATCGCCCGCAGCGGTCTCGAAGCACTCGTCCAGCGTGCGGATGCTGTGACCGATTTCGAGGCCGATGTCCCAGAGCTGGCCGATCAGGGCTTCGAGGCGAGCGTGTACGTCGGCGCTGGCATCGGTTGGCACTAGGATGAGCACATCAACATCAGAGTATGGATACAACTCGCCGCGCCCGTAGCCGCCCACCGCAATCAGCGCCGCCTGCTGACCCACTCCTGATGCGGTCCACAGCTTGGTGAGGGTGCGGTCCACCAGCACGCAATGCTGGCGCAGCAGGTGCTTGGTACGCAGGTCGCGCCCGAATGCGTCAAACAGCGCGCGCCGGCCGGCGGCAAGCTCCTGGCGCAGGGCAGTGACTGCCGCTGCGGGGTTGTCAGAGAGCGCGGTTGGCGGGTGAAGCTGGGCGGACATCGTTGTCAATCGCGGGACTGCGGTGGGCGTGCCAGAGGCGGAACGGAGCGAAGGGTGCGATGGCAAGCTGGCGGAGGGCGGTGGGCGGTGGCACCTGGCACCTGGCACGTGGCAGCGTGCAACGAGTAAACGAGCGAGGATGCATCGAGCCTCGGCCAGAGAATGGCTCCAGGAGCCATTCTTCCAGCACTATGCCGCGATTTTCGGCTCCAACGATTTTGGCATGACGGGCATGCCGGGCGACACAGTGAGCACTTCAAAGCCGGTCTCGGATACCAGCACCGTGTGCTCCCACTGCGCAGACAAGCTGTGGTCTTTGGTGACGATGGTCCAGCCGTCGGCCAACTCGCGGATCTCGCGCCGGCCAGCGTTAATCATCGGCTCGATGGTGAAGATCATGCCGGGTTTCAATTCCGTGAGGGTGCCGGCCTTGCCGTAATGCAGCACTTGCGGTTCCTCGTGAAATTTGCGGCCGATGCCATGGCCGCAAAATTC
>JANNCZ010000580.1:0-3330 GCA_031387185.1 Burkholderiales bacterium | reverse complement strand
CAGGTTTTTGCGATTCAGAAAAATGCCGATGATGGAAATCGCGAACAGGATCGCACCGAGCACCAGCACGTGGGATTGGGTAATCATGCTTTGCCCCGGTTGGTCTCTTGCGCGGCGGCTCGATCCGGATCGGCTTCCATCTTCACGATCTTCAAGCGGTCACGCGCCTTGACCAGCACTTGCTGCGACGGATCTTGCGCCTTGCTGTCCTTGCGCCCGCGCATCGTCAGGCCAATCGCTGCAACGATGGCGACGAGCAGGATGATGGCGGCGATCTCGAATGGGAATACGTAGTCGGTGTAGAGCAGGCGCCCGATTTCCTTGATGTTGCTGTAGCCGGGTTGGTTCGCCGCCTGATTGGCGGGTGCCACCGCATCAAACGGACGGCTCATCAGCAGAAATGCCATCTCGAGCAGCATCAGACCGCCAACGAAAAAGCCCAGCTTGGAGTGTTTCCAAAAGCCTTCACGCATCTTGTCCATATTGATGTCAAGCATCATCACGACGAACAGGAACAGCACCATCACCGCACCCACGTAAACCAGCACCAGCGAGATGGCGAGGAATTCAGCCTTGAGCAAGAGCCACACGCCGGCTGCCGAGAAAAACGACAACACGAGAAACAGCGCAGCGTGTACCGGATTTTTGGCCGTGACCACGCGCAACGCCGCGAAGATCAATATCGCGGAGAAGAAATAAAACAGCAAGGTCTTGAATTCGATCATGGGGACTATCGGGCTGTGCAGATTCAAATACGCTTAGCGGTAAGCCGCATCGGCCGCGCGCGCTGCGGCAATTTCCTTTTCGTAACGGTCGCCAACGGCGAGCAACATGTCCTTGGTGTAGTACAGGTCACCGCGCTTCTCGCCGTGGTATTCAAGGATGTGGGTCTCGACAATTGAATCGACCGGACACGACTCTTCGCAGAAGCCGCAGAAAATGCATTTGGTCAGGTCGATGTCGTAGCGCGTGGTGCGGCGCGTGCCGTCGTCGCGCACCTCCGACTCGATGGTGATCGCCATCGCCGGGCACACCGCTTCGCACAGTTTGCAGGCGATGCAGCGTTCTTCCCCGTTCGGATAACGGCGCAAGGCATGCAGGCCGCGAAAGCGCGGCGACATCGGCGTTTTCTCTTCCGGGAACTGCACCGTGATCTTGCGCGCGAACACGTGCCGGCCGGTCAAGGCCAGACCCTTGAACAGTTCGAGCAGCATCAGGCTGCCCAGAAAATCCTTGACGGCAGAAACGGCGGTGGTGGCGGACATGATGGGTTCCAGACCTTGATTCGATCTATTTCCAGATACTCAGGGGCGACACGTACCACGCCCCCACCACAAACAGCCAGGCGATGGTCAGCGGGATGAAGACTTTCCAGCCCAGACGCATGATCTGGTCGAACCGGTAACGCGGGAACGAGGCGCGGATCCAGATGAAGAAGGTGAGGATCGCAAAGGTCTTGGCAAACAGCCAAGCGAAGCCCGGCACAAAATTGAGCAACGATGCATTGAGTGGCGCATCCCAGCCGCCGAGAAAGCACACCGACACCAGCGCCGAAATCAAAATCATGTTGGCGTATTCCGCCATGAAGAACAGCGCGAAGGCCATGCCCGAATACTCGACCATGTGACCGGCGACAATTTCTGACTCCCCCTCGACCACGTCAAACGGATGGCGGTTGGTTTCAGCCACGCCGGACACCACGTAAATCACGAACACCGGCAGCAACGGCAGCCAGTTCCACGAAAGAAAGTTCAGACCCATGTCGGCGAACATGCCCTTCTGCTGGCCGGTGACGATGGTCACCATGTTGAGACTGCCACTCACCAAGAGCACGATCAGCAATGAAAAGCCCATCGCCAGTTCATACGACACCATCTGCGCCGAGGCACGCATCGCACCGAGAAACGCATATTTGGAATTGGACGCCCAACCGGCGATGATGACGCCATAAACACCGAGTGACGACATCGCCATGATGTACAAGAGACCAGCGTCGATGTTGGCCAGCACCAGTTCCGGGCCGAACGGGATCACCGCCCACGCGGCGAGCGCCGGCATGATGATCATGATCGGCGCGAGGATGAACAGACCCTTGCTCGAACGGGATGGCACCAGCACTTCCTTGAACAACAGCTTGATGCCGTCAGCGATCGGCTGCGCCAGCCCCCCCAGCCACTTGATGCCGAAGAAGGTCACCACGTTGGGGCCGAGTCGCACCTGCATCCAGCCAATCAACTTGCGCTCGTAGAGCGTGAGGTAAGCCACCGACAACATCAGCGGTGCGACGATGCAAATGATCAGCACCAGGCTCTTGACCAAGGTGAACACGTACGGCCACGCTGCGCCCAAATGCGCGGTGCCCGCCGCATGCAGACCGTAGAGCATCTCGCCCATTACGCGCGCTCCACGCTGACTATGCCCGACAAGGGGCCGGCGTTGATGGTGGAAACGTGCCCGGCGGCAATGCGCACGCAGCCGGCTGGCAGCTTGTCGTCACGCGCAGCAGTGATGGTGCAGGTGCCTGAGCCGTTGGTCACTTTGACACTGCTGCCATCGGCCAGGCCGAGTTTGGTGAAGTCAGCGCCGCTCAACCAGGCACGCGGCGCGCGCGCGTCAACGGTGCTTTGCAATGCCGCAGCACGGCGCGCCAGCACGTCGGTGAAATATATCGGTACGTCGGCAATACGCTGAAAACCCTTGGTGGGAGCGGCTTTCGCAGTCTGGCTTGTCTCAAGCGAGGTCGTGTTGTTCAGTCTGGCGGCGATATCCGCAGGCAGGCACTCCTTGCGCACCGCCTCGCAGGAATCAAATTCAAAGCCACTCAGGCCCAGCAGATTGCCGAGCACGCGCAGCACCTTCCAGGCCGGGCGTGTTTCGCCAAGCGGCTTGACCACACCGTTGAACGATTGCGCACGCCCTTCAGCGTTGACGAAGGTGCCGGCGGTTTCGGTGAAGGGCGCAACCGGCAGCAGCACATCGGCACAATCGAGTGAATGCTTGAAGGGCGTCAATACGACAGAGAGTTCGGCAGCGGCCAACGCCTTGATGGCCTGCGCACCATAAGCCGTGTCAAGCGCGGCCTCTGCGTGCAACACCACATAGGCTTTGCGCGGTGATTCGATCATGGCACGCGCGTTCAGGCCGCCCTGCCCTGGCACGGCGTTGACCACATGGCCACCCACCGAATTTGCCGCTTCGCCGAAGAAGCCGAAACGCACCTGCGCTTCCGCATTGCCCGCCGCATTTCCCGATCGGAGCGCATCGGCGATCTTCTGCACGCGCAGATGGATCTGTGCGGCATCCCCAGACTGCATTGCCAAATTGCCAATG
>JANNCZ010000849.1:0-4818 GCA_031387185.1 Burkholderiales bacterium | reverse complement strand
GTCATCTATTTCGGCTGCGCGGCCTTCTATCTGAGGCCGCTCAAAAAATTGGCAAAACAGGGAGTCAAACCATGAACCAGATCGATCTCAACGGCCGCGTTGCGGCCATCACCGGTGGCGCGCGCGGTATCGGCTACGCCGTGGCCGAACGCATGCTCCAGTCGGGCGCGAGCGTGGTGCTTTGGGATGTCACCGCAGACCGCCTCAAGTCCTCCCAGGCCGAGTTGTCGAAACGGGGCAAGGTCGAGACCTGCGTGGTGGACATTACCGACGAAGCGCAGGTACTCGCTGCCGCCGATGCTGCCGTCAAGGCGTTTGGCAAAATCGACATCCTCGTCAATAGCGCCGGCATCACCGGGCCGAACCAGAAGACCTGGGAGTATTCCTCCAAGGATTTTCGTCTGGTGCAAGACATCAACCTGATCGGCACCTTTCATTGCTGCAAGGCCGTGATTGCGCCGATGATGAAGGCCGGCTACGGCCGCATCATCAACATCGCCTCGATTGCCGGCAAGGATGGCAACCCGAATGCGCCGGCCTATTCGGCCTCCAAAGCCGCCGTGATCGGCCTGACCAAATCGCTCGGCAAAGAACTCGCGCAGACCGGCATTCGTGTCAACGCTCTCACGCCTGCTGCGGCGAAGACCGAAATGTTTTCGCAGATGACTGAGACGCACATCAACTTCATGCTCTCCAAAATTCCGATGAACCGCTTCGTCACCGTCGAAGAAATTTCCGCAATGATCTGCTGGATGGCGAGCGAGGAGTGCTCGTTCACCACCGGGGCGGTGTTCGATATTTCCGGTGGCCGCGCGGTGTATTGAACAGGAGCAATGACTTGAACACGATCGACCTCAAAGGCAAAGTCGCCATCATCACCGGCGGCGCACGCGGCATCGGTTACGCAGTGGCCGAACGCTTTCTGGACTCAGGCGCTGCGGTGGTGCTGTGGGACATGCTCGCCGGCAAACTCGAAACATCGCGCAAAGCCTTGTCCACCAAAGGTTCCGTGGCCGTGGCCGCGGTGGATGTGCGCAAGGAAGAGTCGATCCAGACCGCGCTCGATGCCGCTGTCAAACAGTTCGGCCGCGCCGACATTCTGGTCAACAGCGCGGGCATCGCCGGTGCGCCGCTCAAGACCTGGGAATATTCATCCGCCCAATTTCGCGACGTGATCGACATCAACCTCAATGGCCTCTTCCTGTGCTGCCGCGCGGTGGTGCCGGTAATGATGAAGAACGACTATGGCCGCATCATCAACATCGCCTCGATTGCCGGCAAGGAAGGCAACCCCAACGCCAGCGCCTACAGCGCCTCCAAGGCCGGCGTGATCGGCCTGACCAAATCACTCGGCAAAGAACTCGCGCAGACCGGCATCCGCGTCAACGCCATCACGCCCGCAGCGGCCGCGACCGACATTCTCAAACAGGTTGACCAAAAGCACATCGACTACATGCTGTCCAAGATTCCGATGGGGCGCCTGGTCAAGGTCGAAGAACTCGCCGCCATGATTGCGTGGATGGCGAGTGAGGAATGTTCGTTCACCACGGGCGCGGTGTTTGACGCGAGTGGTGGGCGGGCGGTTTATTAGCGGGTTCTGCATCGCCATCGAAACCATTGCGTATGCTGGCGAGTAGAATCATTCAATCACGATCTATCAGAGGGCGCGCATGAAATCGGTAGAACTGTTTGCGGGTGCTGGAGGTCTGGGATTGGGACTGTCGCTCGCCGGATTTAAGCCAGCGGCTGTCGTTGAGTGGGATAGATGGGCGTGCGACACCGTACGCGAGAATTTGCGCCGTGAATATCCTCTGGTTCAGGGGTGGCCTTTGGTGGAAGGCGACGTGCGCGAATGGATCATGGACTTCAGTGGCAGTCCCCAAGTCGAAGACGTTGACTTAGTGGCGGGCGGCCCGCCGTGCCAGCCTTTTTCCATGGGCGGTAAACATGGGGCATTTCGCGATGACAGGGATATGTTTCCTGCGACGGTGGGAGTCATTCGTACCTTAAGGCCGCGGGCATTCATTGTCGAGAATGTCAAAGGCCTTACACGCCCTTCGTTTCACAACTACTACCAGTACATTCTGGCGCAGTTGAAATTGCCTGCGCTCTCGCGCAAGCCAGACGAAAGCTGGCCAGATCATCACGGGCGATTGCAGCGGGCCCTGAGCTCGCGCACCTCACGCTCTACGCTGGCTTACAACGTCATTCCGACCTTGGTCAATGCTGCCAACTATGGTGTGCCACAACGCCGCGAGCGGGTATTCATGATCGGTTTTCGCAACGATCTGGATGTGAAGTGGGAGTTTCCCGCCGAAACCCACTCGTTGAATGCGCTCCTTTACGAGCAATGGGTAACAGGCGAGTATTGGGAGCGGCACGGTGTCGCGCGGCGTGAACGCCCCTCCGCTCCGGAGACTCACCAGACAACCATCGCCCGCATGCGTGCGTTGCGGATGCGCCCTGACAAACTCGCGTGGCGCACAGTGCGCGATGCACTGGCCGATCTGCCCGATCCAGAAGTTATTACCAGTCGCACGGCGCACAATCATCGATTTCAAGCTGGCGCAAAAACCTATCCAGGACACACCGGAAGCCCGCTAGACCTGCCGGCAAAAACCTTGAAAGCTGGGGATCATGGAGTGCCAGGCGGAGAGAACATGCTCGTGCGCCAAGATGGATCCTTGCGCTACTTCAGCGTAAGAGAGGCGGCGCGCATTCAGACATTTCCGGATGGTTATGTTTTTCACGGCTCTTGGACCGAAACCATGCGTCAACTTGGGAACGCGGTTCCAGTGGCATTGGCCCGGATAGTTGCTGCAAGTGTGGCGGAGAAGCTTGCCGAGGCAAGCATGCATGAGATGGCCGGCAGATTGGCCGTGCGAGTTCCGTGATGGCCGATCCCATACCCTACAACCCGCTGGACAAGGACAATCTGGGTGCGAGTGTCGCAGAAGCCTTGCTGGGCCGGAAAGTGCATCCACTCGGAGGCTTAACCCGTTTCAATGGCGCCGGAATTTACGCTGTTTACTACACCGGAACATTTCCCGAATACACGCCGCTTGCGAAGCGCAATCGTGACGGACGCTTCGAGGCGCCTATCTATGTTGGCAGGGCAATTCCTGAGGGAGGGCGCAAGGGTGGCAAGCCGGGCGAGACTGTCACACAAGCGCTATTCAAACGGATGCGAGATCATGAAAACAGCCTGCGTGCGACCAACAATTTGGCCGTCGAGGATTTCCATTGCCGTTTTCTGGCAGTAGATGACATATGGATTCCGCTTGGCGAGTCTTTACTGATTGCCAAGTTTTCGCCCGTGTGGAATGTGCTGGTCGATGGGTTTGGCAATCACACCCCCGGGAAAGGCCGATTCGAAGGCATGCGCCCGAGATGGGACGTTATCCATCCCGGGAGGGAGTGGGCCGAGAAATGCAAACCCCGTCCCGAAACCCCGCAACAAATTCTGGCCGATATCAAAACGTATTTGCGTACCGTCGCACCGCCGAAGTCTCCCCACTTTCTCGCCGAGCAAGTTCGCGCTGAGTATAAAAACGACTGATCCCGCCCGGTGGACCCGTCCGATTCCTTCCGGTTTTTGCCAGCGCTATGTCAAAGGAGAGCGTCATGCTCAAGCATTTGCTGTTGTTGTGCGGTGTGGCCATGATGGCCGCTGGATGTGCGTCAGGTGGCGCTGGCGGTGGTGCCAGCAGCAGCGGCCCCATCGTGATGGAAGAATTCAAAGTCCCAAGCGACCCCGGCATCCAGATTTACGTGCGCAACAAGCGCCCGTCGGGCATGACGCAGTTCTCGCCCGCCAAGACGGTGATCTATGTGCATGGCGCGACCTACCCGGCCTCGACGGCGTTTGACCTGCAACTCAATGGCACCTCGTGGATGGACTACATCGCCGCGCGCGGTTATGACGTTTACCTGCTCGACGTGCGCGGTTACGGCGCCTCGACCCGCCCGCCGCAGATGGATCAGCCGCCCGGTGCCAACCCGCCCTTCGCCGGCACCGAAGAAGCGATGCGCGATGTGGACGCGGTGGTCGAGTTCGTCAAGAAGCGCCGTGGCATCGACAAAGTGAGCTTGCTTGCCTGGTCGTGGGGTACGGCGATCATGCAGTGGTATGTGAGTCTGAACAGCCATAAGGTCGAGAAACTGGTGCTGTATGCGCCGGTCTGGATTCGCACCACCGCTTCGCTGGTGCAGACCGGCCCCGGCCCCACGCCCGCTTACCGCTCGGTGAGCATGGCGCAGGCCAAGGCGCGCTGGCTCACCGGTGTGGCCCCCAACAAGCAGGCCGACCTGATTCCGGCGGGCTGGTTCAAGAAATGGGCCGAGGCCACAGCGGCGACCGATCCGGTGGGCGCGAAGCAAAGTCCACCCGTGCTGCGTGCGCCCAATGGTGTGGTGGCCGATGGCCTCAAGTATTGGGCCAATGGCGTGATCCCGTGGAAGCCCGAAGACATCAAGGTACCGGTGCTGCTGATCAAGGCCGAGTGGGATGTGGACACGCCCGCGTACATGGCGCAGGCACTGCTACCCAAGCTCACCGGCGCGCCATACAAACGTTACGTCGAGATTGGCGAAGGTACGCACACCATCATCATGGAGAAGAACCGCATGAGTCTGTTTCGCGAAGTGCAGTTGTTCCTTGACGAGAACCACGTGCCCGCGAAATAGATCCTCCCACCATGACCGACCTGACTCCTGCACTGCGCGCGATTGTGGGCGACGCCCATGTGATCACCAGCGACTTTGCGCCCTACGCCAACGACTGGCGCAAGAAGTATTTCGGCAAGCCGCTGGTCGTCG
>JANNCZ010000814.1:0-5011 GCA_031387185.1 Burkholderiales bacterium | reverse complement strand
TGCGGCGCGCGCAGCGCGTCCGCAGCTCTGCCAGGTTAGGCGGCCCGCCGGCTGAGAAGGCGGGGAAACCATCGCCCGACGCGCGCACAGTATTCCTCGTACTCATGCCCGAACTCTGCTCGAAGATGAGGCTCTTCGTGAAGCAGAACGAGCAGATGGAAGAAGATGCCGACAGCAAGAGCGTAGAGGACCAACTCTTTCGCCCAAAACAGGAGCGCCCAACCCAAGATTGCCGTGAGCACGCCCACGTAGATCGGATTTCGTGTGTACGCGTACAGACCCCGAACAACTAGCTTCTTCGGGGCGTCGATCGGAGCAGGTGTGCCTCGGCCGAAGGTCGCGAAATCCCACACGCACCACGCGTAGATACCCATCCCCACCGCGAGAGCGAGGCACCCCGCGACGAAACCCACACCCGACGAGGCAGATCGATCCTGAGCTATTAGCAGGGGGAAGTAGACCGCAAACGAGCCCGGTACGACCAGGGTAAACAAGAGATTCTTCAGGAAGAGGGTCATTACTGGCCACCTAACGTGGCGCTGTGCGGGGAGCGCAGCGAGTCCGAACGAGCATAAGGTTAACTCTCATATTGTGCCTGCCAAGTTGAGTCTGCTTCTATGATGAGAGACATCGAATCGGGAGCGATATAGTCAAGAATATCAACGTGCTCTGGATGATGATGTCCACTCTCTTCGTCGAAGGAAAAGAAATCGACCTATCGAGAGAGATTTTCGATAGAACCGCTGAGTTCAAGCCACCGATCAGGTGTGAGCCGAAGCATGAGCGGCCCAGTTTTCTTTGAAATGCGCAGTCCTTTCAGAAATTCTTCATATGGCGCAGGGCTGCCGTCACAATCACAAGCAAGAGTGAGCTTCTGTGCGCTCGAGGAGATGAACTCACATAGTTGTTGGTGAGTGGCATTCAACGAGCTCTGCGAATCGAGCAACATTGGATCACCACCGCCAGACGAGAAGAAAATACGCATGTGAGAACTGAACGAAGTGGGGAACCTAACGTTTCCAGAAAAACCGTCGCGTGCGACGGCCATTCCGGACGAGAGGTCTGCAAGTGGTTGATCGGCAAAGCGCATTTTTTCGATCCCGTTTCATGCTACCCAAAACGTCAGAAAAGCCGTCGGCATTCCGCACGGCTTTGGAGATGCTAATTCAGATACGGCGCAAGTGCATCATCCATTTTGATGATGCCTGTCTGCGAGGCATATTTTAAAATGGCAGGTACCTGAAAACCGTTGGTGATCAACGGTTTTCGTGGCATGACTTCCGAAATCCTTGGAGGGAGCGCCTCTCCGCGCTCGCCGTGCGTGGACTAGCGGGCTGCTGCCGGTGGCCCGGCTGCTTTCAGGTCACCCGGCCGGTCCATCACTTTGAGCGGCAGCAGCGCCAGTCCGCGACGCTTGAGTTTGGCTTCCACCGCTTGCTGTACCGCGATGAACGATACCCGTGCCGGATCGAACGCGACTGATAGCGCGGCGGCTTCGGTCGAGACGCGCACGCTGCCGGCATCCACTCCCGGCGCGGAGGCGGCCAGCAGTTCGATCGCCTTTTTCTCGATGGCGCCGCCCGAGAGCGGGCCATCGAGCGCGAAGAATGCGACCTGATGCTTGCGCGCGAGGGCTTGCGTGACCACCGCGTGGTCGTAGCAGGCGGCGATCTTGTCTTCGATGCAATGGCCGCAGGCGTGCGCGGCAGTGGCGCCGAGCAGCAGTGCGGCGAGCAACAGTGGTCTGATCATGATCGGTTCAGTGCGCCATCGCCGTTGCAGGTGCGCCGGCCGGCTGCGCATCGATCCAGCGGAAATACTTGATGTACTGCCTGACTTCGGCGTCCGACAGGCCCTGGTTCGGCATCGGGATGTTGTTGTATTCCTTGAGCAGGGCCTTGGCGTCCGGGTCGGTCTCGAGCATTTTTTCGGGCGCCTTCAGAAAGCGCGCCAGCCAGTCGTCGCTGCGGCGCTTGGTGACCCCCGCCAGGTCGGGGCCGAGCTTCTTGCCCTGGCCGATCGAGTGGCAGGCCAGGCATTTGCTCTCGAAACCCTGCTTGGCCTGGATCGCATCCGGGTCGGTCGGCGTGGCCGAGGCCGGCATGTTGTGGTGTTCCATATCTTTCGGCGCCGGCTTCACGGCGGTCGAGATCAGCCCGATCGCACCCTGCGAGGCGTTGGCGAAATGGTGGTCCACCATGATGTAGGAGCCGTCCTCGGGGATCATGAATTCGACGATGGCGCTGTTCGACGAGCCGAGCAACACCGTCTGCATGCCGCGCATCTGGTTGTCCGGGTTGCCTTCCATCCAGACCCGGTCGAAGATGGTGCCGACCACGTGAAAGCTCGAAGTCTTGCTCGGGCCGACGTTGAGCACGAACAGGCGCACCCGCTCCCCCGCTTTTGTGGCGAGCGGATTTTTCACCATGCCGTTGTGCACGCCGTTGAACACCGTGTGGGTCGGTTGCGAGGCGCGCAGCTTGTCGCTGTCGAGCACATACAGCGGCGCGCCATCGACCTTGCGTTTGGCCGGGTCTGGTTTCACATAGAGCTCGCTTTGCAGCACCAGGTATTCGCGGTCTACCTTGGTCGGATAACCTTCGCGCGGCTCGACGATCACCGCGCCGTACATGCCCGAGGCAATGTGTTCAAGAATCATCGGCGTGCCACAGTGGTACATGAACAGGCCGGGGTAGTTGAGGGTGAATTCAAATGTGATGGTCTGGCCCGGTGCCACCGAGCGGTATTTGTCCTGCGGCGACACCATCGCCGCGTGGAAATCCATCGAGTGCATCATCGGTGCCGCCATCAACTGGACGCCAGGCACGGTCTCGTCGCTGCGATTGGTCATCGAAAACTTGATCTTGTCGCCAACCTTGGCGCGGATCGTCGGGCCCGGCACGGTGTCACCGAAGGTCCAGGCGCTGAATTTCACGCCGGGCGCGATCTCGATGATCTTGTGCGTCGTATCGAGGCGCACTTCCTTGATGGGTGAGGGGTCGAGCGGTTTCAACTCGGCCGTCATGCTCAATGATTTGCCCGCGGCGAACGGGCCGGTGTGGCGCTCGTTCGAGAGTGTGGCCGCGACTGGTTTCAGATCCATTTTCTTGACATCGTAGTTGTCCACCGGGGCGGTCGCTGCGGTCGATGCCGGCGGCGGGTTCGGCCCGCAGGCGGCACACAAGACGATGGACGCGCAGGCAATGGCAAGGGCTTTCATGTCGATCTCCGTTGATGACACTAGGAGAAGCCAGTGTGGGCGCGCTGGCAACGCGAGGTTTGATCTGTATCAAACCTGCGTCAACCATGACAGGGCGCGCACCGGCCTGGTCATTGCGCCGGATGCGTCACGGTTGCTGGTGGTGTTCGCGCTAACCGGCTGGCCGTGGATGGGCCACCTTACTTTTTTGGAATCAGGCGCGCCCCGCTAAGCCATGGTGGGAGCGGGTTTTCAGGCTATGGCTTCTGCAACGCCCGTTCCATGCGGCTCTCCGCCTGGTCTGCCGTCAACTGCCCATCGACCAGTTCGATGATGCGGTCGCAGCGCTGCGCGAGGCGCGGGTCGTGCGTCACGATCAAAAACGTGGTGCGGCTGTCGAGATTGACCTTGCGCAGCAGCGCAAACACGGCGTCCGATGACTTGGTGTCGAGGTTGCCGGTCGGCTCGTCTGCCAGCACCAGGGCCGGGCGCATTGCCAGCGCGCGCGCAATCGCCACCCGCTGCTGCTGCCCGCCGGAGATGTCGGAGGCTTTGTTGTTGGCCCACGGCGTCAGGCCCACTTGCCCGATCAGTTCTTCGGCGCGGCTGCGCATCGCCTGATCCGGCCAGCCTTGTTGCGACAGCATTGGCATCATCACGTTCTCGACGGCAGTGAATTCGGACAGCAGGTAGTGATGCTGAAACACGAAGCCCAAGGCGTGGCCGCGCAGGCGTGTGAGCGCGCCATCGTCGAGACCGCTGGTGTCCTGGCCATCAATCCACAGCCGGCCCGCGCTTGGGCTGTCGAGCAGGCCGATCAGATTGAGCAGGGTGCTTTTGCCGCCGCCCGACGGGCCAACCAGCGCCGCGAATTCGCCGCGTGCCAGTTTGAGGTCAATGCCATGCAGCACTTCGACTTCTGCTGGTGTACCGACGCCGTAGGACTTGCGCACGCCTTCGAGGCGCAGGGTGTCGTGCTGGGGCGGGGTACTCATTTGCTCAACCGCGCGCATCAACCGCGAATCGCCACTGCCGGGTCAAGCCGCGCGGCGCGACGGGCCGGCAACACGGCGGCCAGTGTGCCCACGAGCGTGGCCCCGGCGGCGGCCAGCACAAACAGCGAAGGCGGCATCTCGATGATGAACATGACAGTGCCATCCGGATTGCGCGCAATGCCGCGCCACACTTGCAAAAAGCCCCACCCCAACATCGAGCCGGCCAGCGAGCCGGCCAGGCCCAGTACCGCGCCTTGCAGCAAAAACAGCCGCAGCACCTGGCCGCGCGTGGTGCCCATCGCTCGCAAGATGCCGATCTCTTTGGACTTTTGCACGACCGATACCACCAGCACACTGGCAATGCCAAGCGCGACGGTGAGGGCGACGAACACGCGGATCAGCACACTCGACATGCTTTGCGCCGCCAGCGCCGTGAAGAATTGCGCGTTGGTCTTGATCCAGCTCTCGGCCAGAAGGCCGGTTTCGGCCTGGATGCGCTGCGCCGCTTCTGCGGCGGCACACGGGTCGCGCACGTGGACATTGATGGTGGAGACGCCACCGGCTAGATCAAGCAGGCTTTGCGCCACGCGCAGCGCCACAAACACGCTGCGCTGGTTGACGCCCTTGTTGCCGAAATCGAGCAAGGCGGTGACCGAAAGGGTGAGCGCCGACCCCCTGGCGGTGGTGATGCGCATCTTGTCGCCCACCGTGGCGCCCAGGTCGTGCGCCAATTCGATGCCGATCTTGATGTCGGAGCTGTCGACGCGCAGTTGGCCGGCGGTGAGCTTGTCGGTCAGCGGCGTGATGCGCGTGTTTC
>JANNCZ010000807.1:0-9741 GCA_031387185.1 Burkholderiales bacterium | reverse complement strand
CCACACGGCCTTGGCGCACGGCGCACCCCCCGCATCCTCGTCCCCCGCCGCCATCGAATGGCTGGGCGGCGGCTTTGGCTTCTGCTCATCGAGTGGCGAATGGTTCACCGCCAACGACAGCGCGCTCGCTGTGCTTGGCTGGCAGCGCGAGGGTCTAACCAGCAGCGCCATCGCGCAGCGCCTCGCCGAAGAATTTGATGTCAGCGCTGCAGCGGCAGAGCGCGATCTTGAAACCTTCTTTGCCACTGGCATCGGCCGGTTCGGCATGGCTTGAGCCGCACCCACACCACAAGCACACCCCAAGCACACCCCATCCACGCCGCAGCTGGTCCCGAACCCCGTCCTCATCCACAAGGAGCACACCATGCCCACCATCAACAACGCCGCATCCGGTTTTCGCATGATCTACAAAAACCCCAACAAGCCCATCGTCGCGGTAAGCGGGCTGCATCGCGGTGAAAACCCGCAGCCCGGCAGCGCGGTGATCGCCGCGATCCGCCGCGTGTACCCGCAGGCGCGCATCGTGGGTCTGGTCTACGACCCGCTCGAGAGCGGCGTGCATGCCGGCAGTGATGCGCCCGACGCGGTCTACACCATGCCTTATCCATCAGCCGGCACCGATGCTTACTTTGCACGCCTGGCCGAGATTCATCAGCGCGAGCGCCTCGATGTGATCATGCCCTGCCTCGACACCGAGGTGGATCTGCTTGCCGGTGCGCTCGACCATCTGGTCAAGATGGGCATCCGCAGCTTCCTGCCGGCGCATTCGTCAGTGCAACTGCGCGACAAGGCGCGCCTCGTGCAACTGGCCGAAGACGCCGGTTGCCCGGTGCCGGCCACGCATTGCGCGCACGACCTGCACAGCGCGCGTGAGGCCGCCGCAGCGCTCGGCATGACGCAAGGCCGCCCGGTGTTTGTGAAGGGCCGCCTGTATGAAGCACGCGCCGTGTCCAACTTCTACGAACTCGACGCCGCGTTTGTCAAGATGATCGAGCAGTGGGGCGGCCCGGTGCTGTTGCAGCAACGCATTGAAGGAGAGGAATTCAATGTCGTCGGTCTCGGCGACGGCGAGGGTGGTCTGCTCGGCCACTGTGCCATTCGCAAGATGCTGCGCACCGCCAACGGCAAAGGTTATGGCGGTATGGTGGTCGACGATGCGCTGCTGATGCTGCGCGCGCGCGCGCTGATCGCGGCACTCAAATGGCGCGGTCCGTTCGAATTGGAGTTTGTGCGCGCCGAACGTGCGGGTGACGGCGTGCAAAGCGGCGCGGCTGACTATTACCTGCTCGAAATCAATCCACGCTTTCCGGCGTGGGTGGGGTTTCCCTCGGCGATTGGTTGCAACTTGCCGGCGCGAGCGCTCGACTGCGCACTGGGCCGCACAGCCAGGCAGGAGATCACCGTTTGTGCGCCTGGCAATTTTTTCGTGCGCCACAGCGTCGATGTTGCGGGCAGCCTGGCCAATCTGCGCGCGCTGTCGGTGGGCGGTGTGTTTGAGCGCGCTGCGCCTGAACGCTACGCACCTGAACCTGCCGTACTCGAATCCGCTGATCCATGCCTGCCACTCGAGCAACCCGAACTTAACGCTTGCCTCTCAGGAGTACGTCATGCCACTCACGCTTGATTTCCCCGCCGTCCGCGCGATCCCCACTCCCGCGCGCAAACCCTACAGCCCGCCCTGCATCCGCCGTCATCGCGGTGGCGGTGGCGAAGGCCACGAGCGCAACAACCGCGCCTACGGCAATGCGCCGGTGTGTGCACAGATCGACGGCGTCGATGTTGCCGCGCTCGCCGCGCGCTTCGGCTCACCCCTGTTCGTGTTTTCCGAGCGCGTGCTGCGTGACACCGTGCGCCGCGCCAAAGACGCGTTTCAGAGCCGCTACCCGAATACGCAATTCGCCTGGTCCTACAAGACCAACTATCTCGCGGCGATTTGCGCGGTGTTTCACAGCGAAGGCTCGATTGCCGAAGTGGTGTCCGGGTTTGAATACGAAAAGACACGCAAGCTCGGTGTCAACGGCAGTGACATCGTGTTCAACGGCCCGCACAAAACGCGTGAAGGCTTGGAGCGCGCGATTGCCGAAGGCGCGCTGCTGCAAGTGGACAACTGGGACGAGCTGCTGTTGATCGAGTCGATCGCCGTGGCGCGCCGCATCCACGTGCCGGTGGCGCTGCGGGTCTGGCTCGATGCGGGCATTCGCCCGGTGTGGTCGAAGTTTGGTTTTGGACTGGAGAGCGGGGATGCATGGCGCGCCATCAAGCGCATCCACGCGATTGACGCGCGCCACGCCGGCCGCCTCAGCTTGCGCGGCCTGCACACGCATATCGGCACCTACATTCTCGAGCCGCAGGCCTACGCGGTGGCGGCTGACAAGCTCGTCACCCTGGGTGAGCGCACGCGCCAGGAATACGGCACTGCGATCGAATACGTCAACCTCGGCGGCGGCTTTCCCTCGCGCGCCACCCTGCATTACTCCTACGCGCCCGCCGGGCAGACCGTGCCGCCGATTGAGCGTTATGCCGAGGCGATCACCGCCGTGCTCAATGCACTACCGCGAGCGCGCCGTCCCAAATTGATTCTTGAAACCGGCCGTGCCCTGGTCGACGAAGCGGGCTACCTCATCGCCTCAGTGGTGGCAGTCAAAGGCGCCGTGACTGCGCCACCAATGGATTTGAGCGGCAGTGCGGCCAAACAGCCCTTCGTCGCGCCCGAGTCTGCGGGGAGTGCGCTGGTGATCGACGCCGGGGTCAACCTGCTCTATACCGGCGCCTGGTACCGCTTCGACGTGAAGCCCGCACGCCGCAGTTCTGGCGCTGATGTGTCACCGGTCAAGCTCTACGGCAACCTGTGCATGAACATCGACGTGGTGCGCGAGCAGGTCGCGCTGCCGCCGCAGAATGTAGGCGACCATCTGGTGCTGCATCCGGTGGGGGCCTACAACCTCACGCAGTCGATGCAGTTCATCGCCTACCGTCCGGCAGCGGTGATGATTGGCCTCGATGGATCGGTAGAAGTGATCCGTGCCCGCGAGACGCTCGAAGATGTTGAGCGGCCCGAGCGCCTGCCGCTGCGGCTGCGGCGCACCGCGCTGGGCTTTCCTGCCGCGCGGGGTGATGGCAAACGCGCGTTGAGTGTGGAGATGAAAGTCGCGGCAGACGCGTTGGCCGGGGCCGTTGCTGCAGCGGGGCGCGATCATGCGTAGCGGCATCAGCGAATTGCCGGGCGCGCCAGGTGTGCCCATCTGCGCCGGCGTACTGCGGCGCAATGCGCGCCAAGTGCTGCGCATCGTTTACCGTGTGCGTTGCATCGTGCTTGGGCGTGCTCATCACGTTCCCCACAGCGCACATGCCGTGACTGGCGGCGCACGCGATGAGGCAGGCATTTCCACCACGCTCGCAGCCGGTGCCAACGCGCTCGCACAGTTCGTCCTGCGCGCCGTGTTGCGGCCCACGGCGAACGCTGCCGCAACCGTGTTTTGCGCATCGAGCATCGGCCTGGGAGCCGCTCTGGGAGCGGCTCTCGGCCTGATTCCGCTCTATCTGGCCGCTGCCATTGGCGGCACCCTGATCGCGCACGCGCTGGCGCGCGCGGTGCGTCTGCCCGATGCCTTGCTGGCCGACGGCAGCCTTACCTACAACGTGCTGCTTGCGTCGCTCGCAGTGGCGTGGATCACGCGCGAGGTGCCGGTGGGCGCGGTCACTTTCATGGCATTGCTGACGGTGACAGCGGCGATGACGCTCGCACTCTCTGCTGCACTATTGCAATGGGTGCCGCGCGTGGCCGGGCTGCCGCCGTTGTCGATTGCCTTCTCGCTGGTGTTTGGCAGCCTGATCACGTTGTTCCCCGATTGGTCGGCGGCATCGGTGTTGGCACCGCCTGCGTTTTGGCAATGGCCCGAAGGCCTGTCCACCCTGTTCACCCTGTCTCTGCCGCAAACGTTGGTTGATCTCGCCACTGGCTTCTTGCGCTCGCTCGGCACTGTGTTGTTTCTGGCGGATCCGTTTGCCGGGCTGCTGGTGGCGATTGCGCTGGTTGCGTGGTCACGCCTCGCGCTGTTGTTTGCATTCACTGGCTATGCCGGCGGCATGATCGTGGTGGCGGCGTTGACCCATCTGGGCGTGGTGTTCCACGGCGCGGCGTCCGCGCACAACTACTTGCTTGCAGGCATGGCACTCGGCGCCGTGTATTTCGTCCCTTCGCGCGGCACGCTGTTGCTGGCGGCGTTTGCCGGTGCCTGCGCGGCGCTTGCTGCTGCCGTGGTGCAGCGTCTGTTGCATGGCTCGGGTTGGGAGTTTCTGCCACTGCCCTTCATCCTCACGGTGTGGGTCACGCTCTGCGCGTTGCGCTTGCGCAGCGAGCCGGGCGCGCTGGTGCCGGCAGCGTTCGCCGCGCGCAACCCGGAAGGGCTGTGGCGCGAGCATGCGCGTCATGCCGCGCGCTTTCCGCAAGCCGCCCAAGCCCACCTCGCACTGCCCAGTGCAGTCGGGGGAAATTGCGCGGGCGGTGCGCTAGAAGGCGCTGCCCGCATCCTCACCGTGACCCAGGGTTTCGATGGCGCACTCAGTCATCGCGGCGCCTGGCAGCACGCACTTGATTTCGAAGTACACGACAACGAAGGCCTGCCGCATGCGCGTGGCACCGGCATGCGCATCGAAGACTTCTACACCTTCGGCGTGCCGGTGTGCGCACCCGGGGCTGGGACGGTGTTGCGCGTGGTGACCGATGTCGCCGACAACCCGCCCGGTGCTTGCAACTTTGCGCACAACTGGGGCAATCACGTGGTGTTGCAACTCGATTGCGGCACCTGCATTACGCTGGCGCATTTTCGTGAACAGGGCATTCGCGTGGCCGTCGGGCAGCGCGTCGCTGCGGGCGAGGTGCTCGGCGAGTGCGGCAGCTCGGGCCGCTCGCCGGTGCCGCATATTCACTTGCAGGCGCAGGCTGGCGCCAACCCATCAGCACCGACCGTGCCATTTCGTCTCGCCAACTATCTGTCGTATTCGTCGCGCGCGCAGGGCGCTTCCGAAGCAGCCGGTGCAGACGGCGTGCGCTGGGTCGCCAGCGGTGTGCCGGTGACTGGCGAGCGTGTCGCCGCCGTGGTGCCCGATGCGCGCGTGCAAGCCGCGCTGGCGCAGATCGCGCCGGGGCGCTCGATGTTTTGCGTCAGCCGCGATCGCCGCAGCGCGGTGCTTGAAACGCTCGACTGCCGCATCGATGAAGCCGGGCACCACGTGTTTTGCAACGGTGACGGCACGCTTACGTGTGCCGCCGGGCCGCAGGCCTGGGAGGCGCTGCACTGCACACCCGGCACTTCGCAACTGATCGGGCTGCTCGGGCTGGCGCTGGCGCGCGCGCCTTACGCGAATGCACCGGCCCTGTGGTGGGACGATCACGTCGACTGGCACGCCGCACCCGCCACATGGCGTGGACGGCTCGTGCAGGGGCTGCGCGATCTCGCCGCGCCCTTCACCAGCTGGCAGGGGGTGCGCGTGGAGTGCCGCTATGTACACGATGCCACGGGTTCGTATCGCACCGGTGCCGCGTCTGCGGTCGGGGCAGGTGCTGTGCTCGGGGCGCGTGACACCCACATTCGCATTCATGCGCGGGTGCATGCGCCGCGCGCCTTGAACACGGCGGCGTTGCCACGCGCCGTCGAGGTCGCGCTCGAACCCGTGCGCGGCGTCACCGCTGTGCGTGCGTGGTTTGCTGGTGGTGTGGTCGACTACCGGCTTGGTTCGTTTCAATTCAAACAGGGAGAAATGTGATGACACGGACGATTCAACACATGGTGTTCGCACTCGCCGCAGCGCTGCTCGCGGTGCCGCTGATCGTGGCAAGCATCGCCCCCGCACAAGCTCAGATGCAGCCTGCGGCCACCGATCCGGCGATTCGCTACTGGAATGCATCGGTTGCGGCAGAGCTGCGCGGCGCACTCGATGAAGCGCAAAACGCGATCTATGCCTATGCCAACGCGGGCGGCGACCGCTACTTCGCCGCGCTGCGCTCCGGGTGGCTCGCCTGGGTGCGCAAGGACTACGAGAAGGCGCTGCGCTTCTACAAGACCGCAATTGACGCTGTATCGCAGGGGGCAGCGCAAACCACATCGCAGGCCGTATCGCTCACCTTGGTGCCGCGTCTGGGTCAAATGTATTCGGCATCTGCTGCCGGGCGCAGCACTGAGGCCCTGCAGGCAGCGGATGCCGTGCTGGCACTGGTGCCGGGGCATCGCGAAGCCACCCTGTTCGCCGCCCAGGCACGCACAGCACGTGGCGAGAGCGCGCGTGCCATCGAGCTGTTGCGCCGCGCGTCAAGCGAAGCGCCGGACGACACCGGCCTGCTCACGGCCCTCATCAGCGCGCTCAATGCTGCTGGCCGGCGCAGCGAAGCCGAGCCGTTGCAGACGCGATTGCGCACCCTGACGGGCGTCACCACGGCAGCGGCCAGCGGCGTCAATTCAGCAGCCGGCGCGACGGGCAGTAGTGCACCGGCTGTGGGTGCGCAGGGCAAGCGCTAACGCGGTACATTGCAGTGTATGCAGACACAAGACGCAACGCGTGCGGGCGCATGGATGACGCCGGGGTCAGATGCAGGGCACAGCGATGCCACCGGCGGGCGCTTCACCGTGCGCGAAGTGATGTGGCTGGCGCTGGCAGGGCTGGCCTTGTGGCTGTTGGCGATTGTGCTGTTTGCACTGCAACTGCATTTGGGGAACCGCCTCGCGTGGGACGATGCCTTCGCGCGCAGCGTGATGGACCGCGCGCCCTGGGCTGTGTTGTCGCCGTTGATTCTCTGGTTGGTATGGCACCTGCATCGCGCCGGGTTGCCGCCGATGCGCACGATGTTTGCGCATCTAGTGGCGCTGTTGATTGCGCTGCTCGCTGCCGAAGCCTTGGTGCAGGGCGTGATTCTCAGAATCATGTTTCCTCCCGGCAGCGCATTCACCTCGGGTGGGCCAGACGGATTTCAAAAAGGCCCGCCAGCAGATTTTGCCAAAGGCGGTCCGCGTGATGTTGGCAAGGGTGCGCCACCCAAGTTTGGCAATGGCGCACCGCCCGAATTTGGCAAGGGCCTGCCACCAGAATTCGACCGGAGTGGCGCGCCACGCAAAGGCCCGCCACGCCTGCCCTCCGACGCACCCGGCCCGGTGATGGCACCACCCTCGCTCGGCGGGCCGCCGCCGGACTTTGCGCCGGACACGCCGCCCGCGCTGGTGTTCGCCGGGGTGGCATTGCGCAAGGCTTACAACGGCGTTCCGCTCTACTTGTTGATCGCTGCGCTGGCCCACGCGTTTTTCTTCTGGCGCAATCTGCGCGTGCGCGAGGCACGCCTGTCCCTGGTCGAAGAGCGCCTGCTCGGTGCGCGCGCCGACATGCTGCGCCTGCAACTGGAGCCGCACTTTTTGTTCAACACCCTCAACGCGATCAGCACGCTGGTCTATCGCGACGCGGCGCTGGCGGACGATTTGATTGGCCGCCTCTCCACACTGCTGCGCCGTCTGCTCGATTTGCGTGACGAACGCACGATTGCCCTCGACGCCGAAATGGAGACCCTGCGCGCGTACGTCGGCATTGAACAGGCGCGCTTTGGCGAACGCCTGCGCTATGAAGAAGCGATCGATGCGGCAGCGCTGGGCTTTCCGATTCCTGTGATGCTGCTGCAACCGCTGGCCGAAAATGCCGTGCGCCATGGCATCGAGCCGCTCGGCCACCCCGGTACACTACGCGTCGCTGCGAGCCTGCAAGGGGATGAGTTGGTGGTGTGCATTGAAGATGATGGGGTCGGTATGAGTGTCCGTAGTACAGCCGCAGAAGTGGATCACGATGCGCTGCCGCCGCGTGGTTTTGGTGTGGGTTTGACCCATCAGGGCTTCGGCCTCGGCCTGACCAATGCATCGGTGCGCCTGCGCGCGATGTATGGCGCCACTGCCAGCATCACAGCGCAAGCACGCCTCGGCGGCGGTACCCGCATCGACATTCGCCTGCCGCGCGTGCCGACTGCTGACGCCGCAGCGGTGACCACTTCCGAGGAATATCGCGCATGAGCGAAGCCGCGCACAGTGGCGGCGCAGCGCAACCCGCGTCACCCGGCGGCAGTGCGCCGCCCGCCGGTGTCTTGCCAGACGGTGTCTTGCGCGTGGTGCTGGCCGACGATGAAGAGCTGGGCCGCGCCCACCTCAACGCCTATATCAACGCCATCAACCGCGACAGCGGCGGGGTCGATGCCGTGATCAAGGTGGTGGGCTTGTGCGCCGACGGGCGCGCTGCGGTTGATACCGTGATCGCGCAGCGCCCCGACGTGTTGTTTCTCGATGTCAGCATGCCCGATCTTGACGGCTTTGGCGTGGTCGCCGAACTCGCGGCGAAAGTGCCGCACCACCTGCCGCAGATTGTGTTTGTCACGGCGCATGACGCCCACGCGGTGCGCGCCTTTGACATGAATGCGCTCGACTTCATTCGCAAACCGCTGTCGCGCGAGCGCTTCGCGCAGGCGATAGCGCGCGCGCGCACTGCGATGGCGCAGCGCCGCCAAGGCGAGCAGCACGCGCAGTTGATCGCCTGGATCGCGGCCAACGGCGCGCCTGGGGCGCTCAACGCTGCACCCGGCACCGTGGTGCCATTACCAGTGCCAGCACACGCACCGGCAGCGCCAACTGCGCAGCCGAAGCTCCACGAAGCCGAGCCGCACTCAACCCGCTTGTCGAGCAAGCTCGCTGCGCCCGCCGCGCTCGCGGGTGGCACTGCGTATACCGAACTGACGCGCCGCGCGCGCTTGAGCGGCGGTCACGAAAATGCCATGCCGCCCGGTCACCTGCTGCATGAATACCGTATCGAGCGCGTGCTCGGCGCGGGCGGCTTCGGCATGACCTATCTGGCGCACGACACCAATCTCAACGCGCAGGTGGCGATCAAGGAATATCTGCCGCGCGATCTCGCTGCGCGCAGCCCCGCCGCGCCCGATGTACGCCCGCGTGATGCGGACAGCGGTGAGCGCTATCAGCGCGGGCTGGAGCGCTTCCTGCTCGAATCGCGCACGCTCGCGGCATTCCGCCATCCGCACATCGTGCGCGTCAACCGCTTCTTTGAAGCGCACGGCACCGCGTATATGGTGATGGATTACGAGCTCGGTGAAGGCCTGCATACCTGGATGAAAAAGCGCATCGCCACCGGCGAGGGTGCGCCGGATGAAAAATCCCTGGTGCGCATGTTTGTGCCGTTGTTGCAAGGTGTCGAGCAGGTACACAAGGCGGGTTTCCTGCACCGTGACATCAAGCCTGCCAACATTTATATCCGTGACCGCGACGGCAGCCTGGTGCTGCTCGACTTCGGCGCTGCGCGCCAGACCAGCGCCATGGCCGAGGGTGGCATGACCTCGATTTTTTCGCCGGGCTACTCGCCCTTCGAGCAATACCACCGCTTCGGTCCGCAGGGGCCGTGGTCGGATCTGTACGCGATGGGCAGCGTGCTCTATTGGTTTGTCACTGGCCAGCGCCCGGTCGATGCTGCGGCGCGCATGCAGAATGATCCGCAAAAACCGGCGGCCCAATTGGCCAAGGGTAAATACAGCGCAGCGTTTTTGCAGGCCATCGACTGGGCGCTTACGCTGGATGAAAAAAACCGCCCGCAAACCGTCGATGAATTTTTGCCAGTGATTGCCGGTGAGGCCGGCGCGATGGGCTGGCTCAAGAAAAAATTCGGCAGGAGTGCGCTTGGCACACGCAGTGGTGATGCGGGTTAAGCGCG
>JANNCZ010000805.1:0-2471 GCA_031387185.1 Burkholderiales bacterium | reverse complement strand
TCGGTCATGGCGCGCACGGCATCGAGCGGTGCGTTGCTCACCACATTGCAGCGATTGGCCACGCACCAAGGCACGCTGTCCGGGTTGCCGATGCCGTACCAGAGCGGCGGGTGCGGCAACTGCATCGGGGCCATGGTGAGCGGCACCTGATCGAAACGGTAATGCGTACCCGCAAAGCTCAATTCGCGCGGCGCGCGTTGCGCATGGGCAAGCGCCTGCATCACGACCTGAAAAGACTCGAGATAGCGCGCTTGCGCATCTTCCTGTTTGACGCCGTAGTAGCCAAGCTCATAGGGCGAAATGCCGCGCCCCACACCGAGCTGAAAGCGGCCATTGCTCATGTGATCGAGCATGCAGATTTCTTCAGCGAGACGCAGCGGGTGATACAGCGCGAGGGTGTAGACCAGCGGCCCGAACAGGATGCGCCGGGTGCGCTGCGCCACGGCGGCGTGAAACACCGAGGGCGAGGGCGACATGCCCAAGGGAGTTGCGTGATGCTCGGCAGTCAGATAGACATGGATGCCCACGCGCTCATAGGCTTCGATCAGGCGCAAGCGGTTTTCATAAAACGCGCCGAGCGGCAGGCCGCTGTCATCGAGGTGATCGAATACGCCGAAATGCATCCCTCGCTATCCTCAGTCCGGATAACCGACCGCTGGCTGACTATGTCCTTCGGCCGCACGCCACCCCGGCGGCTTGGTGAAGAGGTTGCTGAACATGCTGCCGACGTCGTACTCGGGCCACGGCTTGCCGGGGTTTTTGCGTGCGTATTCGTCGCGGATGTCCTTGCTGTTTTTGTACCAGGGCACTTTGTTCACATAGCGCGAGAGCGACTGGCTGCGCCAGCCCGCGTCCTTGATCTCGGGCCAGACCTGGTCGGCGTATTTGATGTTCCAGTCTTTGTCGAGCTTCCACGCTTCATGGCCTAGCACGTCGCCGAAGATGAACAGGCGGCCCTGGTAAATCTCCCACGAGGTGGGGTCGCTGCCAAGCTTGAGCGCGAACGCCGCGCCCGACGAGCAAAACGCGCCGTACTGCGGCTCGTATTTGGCCGGGGCGGCATCGAACAAACGCTTGTTGGCACTCGACGCAAAGTAGTACGTGCGATCCGGCAGCGTGGAGGTGATGGTCTTGTCGCCACGCGTGGGCTTGCCAGCGGTGAAGTAGGCGACCGGGTCATAGCCGAGCAGCATGACCTCGTCACCGCGCGGATTTTTCACGGTGGCGTAGGGGGTGCCGCAGGCTTGCAGCAGCAGGGCGAGCGCGATGGCGCCGAAGACTCTGGCGGATGAGAACGTGAATTTCATTTCGACCCCCTCTTTAGAACCGTTGGTACAAGCCAATCTGCAAGGCTTGATAGCCAGAAAACCGCATCCACCAAAGGCTCTGGCGCGATGGCCTGTGACAATTTTCTCAATCACGGCGCATGGTCACGCCGCCTTCTTCCGCTCCTTGAACAGCGGCGCGAGGTAATGCCCGGTGTAACTGCCCTTGACGCGCGCGACCTCTTCGGGAGAGCCTTCGGCGATGATACGCCCGCCGCCATCACCGCCCTCGGGGCCGAGATCGATCAGCCAGTCTGCCGTTTTGATGACGTCGAGGTTGTGCTCGATGATGACCACGGTATTGCCGTTGTCGCGCAACTGGTTGAGCACGCGCAGCAGCAGGGCGATGTCGGCGAAATGCAGCCCAGTGGTCGGTTCATCGAGGATGTAGAGCGTGCGGCCGGTGTCGCGCTTCGAGAGTTCGAGCGAGAGCTTGACGCGCTGCGCTTCACCGCCCGAGAGCGTGGTGGCGCTCTGGCCGAGCTTGATGTATCCGAGGCCGACATCCAGCAGCGTTGACAGCTTGCGCGCGACGACTGGCACCACCTCAAAGAATTTGTGCGCGTCTTCGACTGTCATCTCCAGCACTTCGGTGATGTTCTTGCCCTTGTATTGCACGTCCAGCGTTTCGCGGTTGTAGCGCTTGCCGTGGCACACATCGCACGGCACGTAGACGTCGGGCAGGAAGTGCATCTCGACCTTGATGACGCCATCGCCCTGACAGGCTTCGCAGCGCCCGCCCTTGACGTTGAATGAGAAGCGCCCCGGCTCGTAGCCGCGCTCGCGCGATGACGGTGTTTGCGAAAACAAGTCGCGGATCGGTGTAAACAACCCCGTGTAAGTGGCCGGATTGGAGCGTGGCGTGCGGCCAATCGGCGATTGATCGACCGCGATGACTTTGTCGAAATGCTCCAGCCCGTGGATCAGGTCGTGCTCGGCCGCCGGTGCGTTCGAGCCGTAGAGGTGATGTGCGACCTGGTTGTAGAGCGTGTCGTTGATGAGGGTTGACTTGCCTGAGCCGGAGACGCCGGTGACGCAGGTCATCAAACCCACCGGAAGATTGAGGGTGACGTTTTTGAGATTGTTGCGCGCCCAGCCTGATCCCAAGCGCATGCTCCAACTCGAAGGCGCGCGCGGCAACAATCT
>JANNCZ010000576.1:0-2080 GCA_031387185.1 Burkholderiales bacterium | reverse complement strand
CGCACGCACCAGATGCGCGGCGAGATTGAGCAGCAGCACCAGCGTGAGCAGGATCACCCCCAGTGCGAGCGCGAGCGGCAAATCCCCCTTGGTCGTTTCCAGCGCAATCGCGGTGGTCATCACGCGCGTGACGCCGTCAATGTTGCCGCCGACGATCATGACGGCACCAACCTCCGCCATCGCGCGGCCCAATCCGGCGAGAGCCACGGTAGCGAGCGAAAAGCGCGTGTCCCACAGCAGGGTGAGCGCGGCGCGCGTGCGAGAGACGCCGAGCGAGGTGAGTTGCTCTTCGTATTCGCGCCACGCGTCTTCGATGATCTGGCGCGACAGCGCAGCCACAATCGGTGTGATTAGCAGCACTTGCGCAATCACCATCGCCTGCGGTGTGAACAACAAACCAAAGCTACCAAACGGCCCGGCGCGCGACAGCAACAAATAGACCGCAAGGCCTGCCACCACCGGCGGCAGGCCCATCGCCGCATTGAACAGTACGATCAACACGCTGCGCCCAGGGAAACGGCCCACCGCAACCCATGCGCCGAGGGCCGTGCCTGCCAGCGCCGCGAGCAGCGCCGCTGTCACGCTCACCTTGAGCGTCAGCGAGATGATCGAGTAGAGGCCTGCGTCAAATGACAACGCAAGTGTGAACGCGTCAGCAAGGCTGGTGAAAAACGGCTGCATGCAGTGCGGCGGGCCGGCGGGGCACACCAAAAGTGAAGGCTGCGTATCTTAGCGGCAGCGGCTCGCCGCCCGCGACTGCTCTCCTATAATGAAATTCGCTTACCCGGGGGGGCTCATCATGCTGTGGTCTGATCATGCTGCGTAAATTGCTGTCACTTAAAGCGGCCCTGCTGGTGCCCTTCGTCGCGCTCATCTCCGGCGTGGCCATTCTCATCGGTGCCCTCTCCTACCGCGCTGGCGCACAGGCGGTGGACGAATTGGCGCAGCGCCGCGCCGACGACATCCTCTCGCGCATTGAGCTCGCCACCGACCTGCACTTGCAGGATTCGCAACTGGTGCTCGGCACGCTCAAAGCCAATTTCGCCACCGGCGCGATTGACATGAAGAGTCTGGCGTCAGTCGAAAAGCATTTGTGGCAGATCGCCGGGCTGACCGAGTCGATCGGCTACGTGTACTTCGGCAACCCCAAAGGCGAGTTCATCGGCGTCGAGCGCTTTGCCGATGGCCGTGTCAATGTGCGCGTTCGCGACGCTTCCACCGATGGCATCCGCCATTCGTATCTGGCAGCCAAGCCGGGGGACCGTAATCGCATCATCTTCAACCAGAGCGGAAAATACGATCCGCGCGCACGCCCCTGGTATCAGCTTGCGGCGGAAAAGAAGGAAGCGGTGTGGAGCCCTGTCTATGCCTCCGAAGCGCGCGGCAATCTCAAAACGACCCGCTCGCAGCCGCTCTACGACAAGAATGGTGACCTGGTCGGCGTAGTGGCTACCGACGTCACGCTCTCCCATCTGTCCGATTTCCTGCACCGCCTGTCGATCAGCGCCAGCGGCGCCGCGTTCATTTACGAAAAGAGCGGCGAACTGGTCGCCAACTCGACGCTTGACGCCCCTTTCACCCGATCCCGGGGTGAGGAGATACGACTGCGGGCGGCAGACTCCCCCAGCGCCGTGATTCGCGCAGCGGTCGGCGCCATCGACGCCCATACCACACGCAATCTGCGCGGCACCGTTGTCTCCCCGGCAGGCACTCTCCTGATTGCAGCGCGCCCGTTCCGCGTCGAAGGCCCCAGTGGTGGACTCGGCTGGACCACTGCGGTGGCGATTCCCCGTGCCGACGTGCTCACCGGCATAACCGGCAGCGTCCAAGCCACCGTCGCCATTTGCATCATCGCGCTGCTGATCGCGCTGTTCACCGGCTATGCGGTGCTCAAGTGGTTCAGCTGCGGTCTCGATCAACTGGTCAAGGCGGCCGACAATCTGTCGCACGAGCAGTGGGATCAACCGCTGCCGCACGGTCACAGCGTTGAGCTTGATGGCCTGGCCGGCTCGTTTGAAGCGATGGCGCGGCGCTTGCGCGGCTCGGTGGAGACGGTGGCAAAGCAGAATCTCGCTCTTGA
>JANNCZ010000794.1:0-1666 GCA_031387185.1 Burkholderiales bacterium | reverse complement strand
AGCAGCACGCCGGAAGCGACTGCTCGTGACGAGGCGCCCTGCTCCGCCCCCGCCACTGGGCTGCCGGCCGCGCGGCTCATCGCATTTTTTTCAGCGGGCGGCAGCGGCGCATTCATTCGACGACAGCTTCCTCGGCTTGACGGATCGCATTGAGCATGGTGGCCGGCTCATGCGCACCCGACAAGGCGACGCGCTTGTTAAACACAAAAAACGGCACCCCTTCAACGCCCATGCCGCGTGCTTCTTCATCCGCACTGCGCACATCTTCAAGCGCGCCCGGATCGTCAAGACGCGCTTCCACCAAGGCTTTCAGGAGGCCTGCCTCGACCGCGACATCAATCAGGTTTTGTCTTTTGGTGAAGTCGAGGTTGTCGATGAAGTAGGCTTTGAACAGCGCCTCAACCACGCGTTCCTGCTCCTCACCCGGTTCGGCCAGGTCGATCAGGCTGTGCGCGGCTAGCGAGTTGGGTTGCTGCTCGATGCCGTCGAAGTCCATCTCCAGGCCTTCGTCGGCGCCGACCGCAGCCACGCGCTTGTATTTGTCGCCACCACTGGAACCGAACTTGCGGCGGATGTATTCCTTGCGCGTGATGCCTTCGAGGGGCATGTCGGGGTTCAACTGAAACGGACGCCAGCGGATTTCCGGCGGCTCGGCATCGGGGTTCTCTTCGGCGTATTGCGCGAGCGCGGTTTCGAGGCGGCGCTTGCCGATGTAGCACCAGGGGCAGACGACGTCGGAGATGATGTCAATGGTCAATGTCATGACGGCGCGCGCGTGAACGCTTTAGAATGGGAAAGTAAAATTTTACGCCTAGCGCCGCTTTATTTGCAGCGCGCTGCCCCTTTCCATGGAGATCACATGACCCGCTACAGCAACGCCAAAGCCGGCCGTCACTTTCTGCAAATCCCCGGCCCCACCAACGTGCCGGACCGCATCCTGCGCGCGATTGACCACCCGACCATCGACCATCGCGGCCCCGAGTTTGGCGTGATCGGCAAGAAGTGCCTTGAGGGCATGAAGAAAATTTTCCAGACGCAATCGCCGGTCATCATTTATCCGGCCTCGGGCACCGGCGCGTGGGAAGCGGCGCTGGTCAACACGCTTTCGCCCGGCGACACCGTGCTGATGTATGAGTCAGGCCAATTCGCCACGCTGTGGAAGACCATCGCCACCAAAATGGGCTTTACGCCCGAGTTCATTGAGGGCGACTGGCGCCGCGCGGCCGTGCCCGAAGAAATCGAAGCGCGCCTGAAAAAGGACAGCGGCCACGCCATCAAGGCAGTCTGCGTGGTGCATAACGAGACCTCGACCGGTTGCGTCACGCATCCGCTGGAAGTTCGCAAGGCGCTCAACCGAACCAAGCATCCGGCGTTGCTGATGGTCGATACCATCTCGGGCCTTGCCTCGCTGGAATACGAACACGATGCCTGGGGCATCGATATCTCGGTGGCCGGATCGCAGAAGGGCATGATGTTGCCGCCCGGCCTCAGCTTCAACGCCGTCTCGGAAAAGGCGCTGGCCGCCTCGAAGGCAAACAAGTCGCTGCGGTCCTATTGGGACTGGCACGACATGATCGCGATCAACAAGCAGGGCACATTCCCTCCTCCTCCAGCATTGCGATCGCGTCCTTCAGCGCGAACAGAAGGTTGGTCGCCGGCGTATAGG
>JANNCZ010000793.1:0-3096 GCA_031387185.1 Burkholderiales bacterium | reverse complement strand
GCCGCCGCCGTGCCCACCGTGTTGGTGAGCAATCAGGAAGGCGTCGCCACCCTCACGCTCAACCGCCCCGGTGCGCGCAATGCACTCAACAACGCCATGTGCGCCGAACTGCTCGGGGCGCTCACCGCGATTGCGGCGGATGAATCAGTGCGCGTCGTCTTTATCAAAGCTAATGGCCCGGTGTTCTGCGCCGGTGCTGATCTCAAAGAGCGGCAGGGTATGGATGAAGCCGCCGTGCGCGCGCGCCGCATGAGCGCTTTCGCGGCCTATGCCGCCATCGAGGCGCTGCCAATGCCGTGCATTGCCGTGGTCGAAGGCCCGGCGGTGGGTTCCGGCTGCGAGATCGCCGCAGCCTGCGACTTCATCATCGCCACCGGCAAAGCAAGCTTCAAGACACCCGAAGCCCTGTGGGACACAGTGGGCGCCACGCAGCGCTTGCCGCGCATCCTTGGCAAGCGTCTCGCCAAGGACATGATGTTCACTGGCCGCGTGCTATCGGCCCAGGAAGCGCATGGAATGGGCCTGGTAGCCCGCATCGTGCCGGAAGCCGCTCTGGGAGCGGTTCTTGGCGAGGTGGCCGAAACGATTTGCAAGGCGCCGCCGGCTGCACTCAAGCTCGCCAAGCGTTGCGTGGACACGGGTATCGAGCAAGACCCGCAGGGCGCGTTGCAGACGGAGCTGGATGCGATTGAAGAGAATCTCGCGCGTAACAACTGGAAGGCGGGGATTGCCCGGTTTGGTGATAAAAAGTAGCCGCCACCGCCGGGTCTACGCGACTAAGGCAGTCACAGTCATCCACTCAATTTGCATCGTTGTAAACTCCTGCCACGGAGGTGTCTCATGACATCACATAACGAATTCAAGCGCATTACCATCAACCCAGGTGTGCTCAACGGTCAGCCGATCATTCGTGGTACGCGAATCACCGTGCGCTGCGTGGTCGAAGCGTCCGCGTTGTATGCGAATCGCGACGAATTGAAAGCTGATTACCCGGCGCTCACTGACGCCGATATCGAAGAGGCGTTGCGCTTCGCCGCCTTGAGTCTCGCTGACGAGAACATCAACCTGGAGGCCGCTTGATCCGTTTGTTGCTGGATCAGGGTGCTCCGTATCGCGCAGCACGGCTTCTGTCAGATAGAGGGATCGACACCTTACACGTGGGCGATCTGGGTTTGTCCGAAGCGCGAGACGAAACGATCCTTGAACGCGCCCGCGAATTGGATCGGATTGTTTGCACTTTTGACGGCGACTATCATGCCTTGATGGCGCTGTCTTCGGCCGTATCTCCCAGCGTAATATTTTTACGCATAGCGCGCCTCAATCATTTGAAGTTTACGGATTTGATTGAAAGCGTATGCCGGCAATTGAGTGCGGAGTTGGATGCGCCGGTGTTGGTGACAGTTACAGCCAGGGGAGTACGCCTTCACGGACTTCCGGTATTGCGTCCGCAGTCCCTGCCGCGATGAGTTCCGCTGTGGAGGTTTGGCAACCGGCTGTTTTGCGAGAAGTTATCGCGCGCAACTCGATCGCACACGGCGCGTCCGAAGCCCTCGTCACCGACCGCAACCGCTTCACCTACGCCGACCTTTACGCCAACTCGCTCAAACGCGCGCAGTCACTGCATGCGCTCGGCATTCGCAAGGGCGATCACATCGGCATCCTGATGGGCAACACCGGCGCATGGGTCACACTGTTTTTCGGCGCGGCGATGATCGGCGCGGTGACGGTGCCGGTGAACACGCGCTTCAAAACATCCGAGTTGGCGTTTTGTCTCAAGCAGGCCGACGTCAAGGCGCTGTTTCTTGACGGCAGCTTTCTTGGCATCGATTTCGTCTCGTTCCTGCGCGAGGCCGAGTCGGCGATTGACTCGGCGCTGCCCGGTGCGGCGTTGCCGGTGTTGCAGCACGTTGTCGTGATCGGCGATGACGTACCGAAAGCGGCGATGGGGTGGAAGGCCTTTCGCGAACTGGCGAAGACCGTTGATGGGAGCGCGTTTCAGGCCGATTGCGAGTGCGTGACGCCGAACGATCCCTTGCTCATGCAGTTCACCTCCGGCACCACGGCCTACCCGAAGGGCGTGCTGCTGACCCACCACAACATGCTGCGCAACGCCTGGAGTTGCGGCATGCGCATGGGGGTGCGTGCGGATGACCGCTACTTCAATTGCCGGCCCTTCTATCACGTCGCCGGCACCACGCTCTCGCTGCTGGTTGCCGTCACCTTCGGCGCGACGCTGGTGACGCAACCCACCTTTGAAGCCGGCGGCGCGCTCAGGATGCTGGCCGACGAGCGCTGCACCCTCACCAGCGGTAACGACACCCTGTTTCAGATGATGATGAGCCATGCCGAGTTCGATGCGGCCAAGCTGCATCTGCGCGGCGGCTGGTCTGCGGCTGGCCCGCAGACCATGCGCAAGATCATCGACGTGATGGGTATGAAGGCAGTGTGCATCGCCTACGGATTGTCGGAAGCGTCGCCCAATGTGGTGTTCAGCTTTCACGATGAGCCCGAAGAGTTCCGCGTCAATGGCCGCGCGCTGCCGCATGAAGGTGTCGAGGTACGCATCGCCGATCCGGCGACCAACGCCGCACTCGCCGCCAACGCCCAAGGCGAGATCCAGGTGCGCGGCTGGAACGTGATGAAGGGCTATTACAAGAACGACGCCGCCAACGCCACCGTGTTCACGCCCGATGGCTGGCTGCGCACTGGCGACCTCGGTGTGCTCGGTGATGATGGGCGCCTGTCGATGGTGGGGCGCCTGAAAGACGTGTTCCGCGTCGGTGGTGAAAACGTCGCCCCCGCCGAAGTCGAAGAAGTGTTGCTCGCGCACGCAGCGGTGGCAACCGCGCAGGTGATCGGCGTGCCGGACGCACGCCTGGGCGAAGTGGCGGCGGCCTACGTGACGCTGAAGGCCGATGCCGTGCTTGCGGGTGGCGCAGACCTGCCCGCCAGCAAGGCCGCCAGTAACGCCACCATGGAAACCGAATTGATCGCTTGGTGCAAAGCGCGCTGCGCGAATTTTCGCGTGCCGCGCTATGTGCGCATCGTCGCCGACTTCGAAGCCATCGGCATGACCGGCAGCGGCAAGGTGCAAAA